>NZ_JAOXMC010000200.1:0-271 GCF_026343815.1 Pseudomonas sp. BJa3
TGACGATTGGCTGGCGCCGGAAAGCTCGCTGCGCGCACTGATGGCGAAGATGCCGCAAGCGCCTTCACGCATCGAAGTGCTGCACCATGCGGCGCTCGGCACGCGCGCGGACCACTTCGCCTGGATGAAGCAGCCGCAGGCCGTGGTCGACGCCCTGCTGGCCTGACGCCGTCGCTCAGCAACCCACGACGATGCAGTCGCGGCCCTGCGCCTTCGCGCGGTAGAGCGCGCCGTCGGCGCTGTTGATCCAGTCGGATACCGAAGCAATACC
>NZ_JAOXMC010000201.1:0-271 GCF_026343815.1 Pseudomonas sp. BJa3
GCGCCGCTGTACGGGCTGGCGGGACGGGGGCCGCGCGGCGCGGGCGAGGTGCTGGCGATCCTGCGGGCCGAACTGGAGAACACATTGCGGCTGCTCGGGCGTAATCGCATCGGCGCGCTCGACGTCGCGGCGGTGCGCAGGCGCCGGGCCATTTTCGATTGACACAGGGAACCAGACATCATGCGTGAAAGAATCGTCTTCATCGGCGGCGGAAACATGGCCAGCGCCATCATCGACGGATTGTTGGCCCGGGGCCGCGAGCGGGCGGATT
>NZ_JAOXMC010000202.1:0-271 GCF_026343815.1 Pseudomonas sp. BJa3
TCACAAGAAGGCCGCGTTGCGCCGCTTGTCGCGCCGAGCGGGTCAGGCCGCTAACAGCCGGGGTTCGCGATCCGGTTTTGTTGTGGCGGTTTACGGTGACGTCGAGGCTACTGCCTTCCGACTGGTCCCTATTAACGGCGATCAACGCGGAACAGCCGGTTACGCGGTCATCGGCGGCGCCGAAGGCCAGACGCTCGATGATTTCGCGGTCCAGGTCGGTTCGCTGTGTGGCGCTGCGATTTCGCGGGTCCGCCCTATCGCCCACCTGACC
>NZ_JAOXMC010000203.1:0-271 GCF_026343815.1 Pseudomonas sp. BJa3
TAATCAGTTGCGGAAGCTGTTCAAAAACAACTTTACAACCCGTCATTCCGACAATGTCACCTAAAAATAAAAAACGCATAGGCGTTTTAATCACATTTTAACGCTTTAAGAAACCCTTTTCTGTACAAATTTCTTGCAAAACAAGATCGTGTTCTTCATGAGGAATGGATTCAACTTCCTGACACGAAAAACCTAAACCAAGTAAATGAATATGATGCCCTTGTTTTTCAAGAGCTGCAATCGCGCGATCATAATATCCCCCTCCATAGCC
>NZ_JAOXMC010000204.1:0-271 GCF_026343815.1 Pseudomonas sp. BJa3
TTCAGCGAGCGTAACCCCTCGGTAGTCCTCAAAGCCCTCATCAGTGAGTCCGAACGGCGATTCCGGCATCGCCCCATCCTCATGGACTTGGCCGCATCGAGACGGCGTCTTCCGGCCAACCGCAACTGCTCTGCCTGCCATCTGGCACGTGCATCTTTTGCCTGCAGTCCCCACACCCTCGAGTGTCATGGATTGAATTTTTGCCGTGGGCACTAGTGTAGTAGGCAAGCTTCCCTGCGCGGCCAAGTGATCGCTCTCTGCTACGTCCAAC
>NZ_JAOXMC010000205.1:0-271 GCF_026343815.1 Pseudomonas sp. BJa3
TCCGAAGCGGCGGCGGAGGAAGTTTTGCGCCTGCTGCGCGACGGCGTTCACGACGGCTTACCGCCCCGCGCGTAGCGTGGCCCGTGCGAGGAGGTGAGCGATGAACCAAGCGCCCGAGCACCTGTACACCCGACAGGACGACATCGCCCGCATGGAGGCGCTGGTCACGCAGCTGCCCGACGAGGCGGTGGTGGAGCTGCACCTCACCGACGGCGGTTCGATCACCGGCATCGTCACCACGCGGCCCAGCGTGCAGGTGTTCCGTGACGGC
>NZ_JAOXMC010000206.1:0-271 GCF_026343815.1 Pseudomonas sp. BJa3
CGAGAACCGCGGACTGAATCCCTACATCGAAGATGTCGCCCGGCGCCTGGCGGTGGCCGGCTTCATCGCCTTCGCCCCGGATGCGCTGTATCCGCTCGGCGGCTATCCCGGCAACGACGACACCGGGCGCGAGATGCAGGCGAAAATGGATCGCGACAAGGTACTGGCCGACCTGGAAGCCGCCGCACGCTTCGCCCACGCGTTGCCACGCGGGAACGGCAAGCTGGGCGTGGTCGGGTTCTGCTTCGGTGGACTGGTGACCAACCGGCTG
>NZ_JAOXMC010000207.1:0-271 GCF_026343815.1 Pseudomonas sp. BJa3
TGGCCTGGCGGCGAGCTTCGCCATCCTCAACGGCATGTGGTACGAGATGCGCGAGAACGATCGCGAGCGCGCGCCGCGCCCGCCGCATGCTTAGCCCCGACCCGGGCTTATTCGCGGGGTGAAGCCGGAGCGCCGTCTTCGCTTTCTTCACTCACCGCGTTCGCAGATGCTCCCGGCGCACTCTCTACACCAAGATCCGCCTCCTGCAGATCCCAGTGCGTCTTCACTTCGAGAATTCGCGGCAGGCATCCCAGGAACGCGTCGACCATCG
>NZ_JAOXMC010000208.1:0-271 GCF_026343815.1 Pseudomonas sp. BJa3
TGATGTTAATTAAAGTTATAAAAGTCTTTTTGGATAAGCATACAGATATCTCTGAATGAACAAAGGATAGATTGTAAAGATTGAAATCGAGTATACAAGGCTTTTTAGAGCAACTTTTTGTTCGTTCTTTTCTAAAAAGAGATTTTTTGTTTTGTATTTTTATTTTTTTTTGATAGGTGTCAATTGAATGTTTTATTCTTAAAAAAGGGTCTGCTTTAGGAAGCCAAAAAGCCCCGCTTTGACGGGGCTCTACAGAGTGCGTAAAAATTGA
>NZ_JAOXMC010000209.1:0-271 GCF_026343815.1 Pseudomonas sp. BJa3
GGCCACCGGCGTCGCCGTCGACATATACATAGGTCTCGTCCTCATCGACCGCGGCGAAAGCGCGCAGCCGCACGCCGTCCAGGCCCTCGGTCAGGCGTTGCGCCATGTCGGCCGCGCGCGCCGCGTCGAAACGCTCGCCCAGCGACACCAGCAATACCGTCTTGTCCATGCAGAGCTCCTATCAGTGCCCGACGCGCAGCGCCACAAGGAAGCGCGACACCATGTTGTAAGCGGCTACCGTCGCGGCCAGTTCGACCAGTTCCTGGTCGTT
>NZ_JAOXMC010000020.1:0-114372 GCF_026343815.1 Pseudomonas sp. BJa3
CGCTTCATCGGTGGCGCGGGCAACGATACCGTGTCGTATACCGACGCCGGTGCCGGTATCACCCTGAACTTCAAGACTGGCGTGCACACCGGCATCGCCGCTGGCGATACCTTCGACAGCATCGAACTGTTCCAGGGTTCGAACTACGCCGATACCTTCATTAGTGACGCTCGTGCGCACACCTTCGAGGGCGGTCTTAACGACACGATGGACTATTCACTGTCCGAGCAGGCAGTGACCATCACAATCGACAACACCGGTGGCAAGGGGCAGGGTGGCGACGCCGAGGGTGACAAGTTCACGGGCATGTACAGTGTCATCGGCAGCAGCCAGAACGACACCTTCATCATGCAGGCGACAGGTTCGAGCAAGAGCTTTGCCGGTGGTGCCGGTAACGATACCTATTACCTGTACAACACCGCTGGTGTGTTCGAGCAGGCTGGCGGCGGCATCGACGAGGTGCGCACGACCCTGGCCAGCTACACCCTGACCCCTGAGGTGGAAAACCTCACCTACATTGGTACCGGCAACTTTACCGGGGTTGGCAATGCCAGCGACAACATCATCACCGGTGGCAGTGGCAACGACGTGATGCGTGGTGGCGCCGGTGCCGACCGCTTCATCGGTGGCGCGGGCAACGATACCGTGTCGTATACCGACGCCGGTGCTGGCATCACCCTGAACTTCAAGACCGGTGTGCATACTGGTATCGCCGCAGGCGATACCTTCGACAGCATCGAGGTGTTCCAAGGTTCGAACTACGCCGACACCTTCATCAGCGATGCCCGTGCGCACACCTTCGAGGGCGGTCTGAACGACACGTTGGACTATTCGCTGTCCGAGCAGGCGGTGAAGATCACGATAGAAGGTAATGGCGGCAGCGGGCAGGGTGGTGACGCCGAGGGTGACAAGTTCACGGGCATGTACAGTGTCATCGGCAGTAGCCAGAACGACACCTTCATCATGCAGGCGACAGGCTCGAGCAAGAGCTTTGCCGGTGGCGCCGGTGACGACGTCTACTACCTGTACAGCACCGCTGGCGTGGTCGAGCAGGCTGGTGGCGGCATCGACGAGGTGCGCACGACCCTTGCCAACTACACGCTGACCAACGAGGTGGAGAACCTGACCTTCATCGGTACCGGCAACTTCACCGGCTATGGCAATGCCAGTAACAATGTGATTGTCGGTGGTGCTGGCAATGACACCTTGTTTGGTGGCGCTGGTGCCGACCGATTCGTCGGTGGGGCGGGTATCGACACCGTTTCGTATGGCGACAGCAGTTCAGGCATCCTCCTGAATCTCAAGACCGGCCAGCACGGTGGCATCGCCGAAGGCGATACCTTCGAGGGCATCGAGAAGTTCGTCGGATCATCCTTGGGTGATGTCTTCGTGGCCAACGACCAGGCCAATGACTTCAATGGCGCTGGCGGCGTCGATCTGTTGACGTTCGCGGGTGAGGGGGCTGGCATCACGCTCGATCTGAACGCAACCGGCAATGACCTGTTCACCAGTATCGAGAGCTTCGAGGGCACGGCCTTCAATGACGCGTTCATCGGGACTGCCGCGAGCGAGAACTTCATCGGCGGCGCTGGGGCGGATGTGATCAATGGCGGGGCCGGGCGGGATTCGGCCTGGTACATCTCGAGTAATGCTAGTGTGTCGGTAGATCTTGCCACGGGGGTTGTGGGGGGTGGGCATGCCGAGGGTGATGTACTAAGCGGTATCGAGGGGGTGGCGGGCTCCGCGTTCGCTGATGTGCTCAATGGCGATGCCGGGGCGAACACGCTCTACGGCGCGGAAGGTGATGACGTCATCAATGGCGGCGCGGGCAATGACATTCTCTACGGGGATGGTATCTATTCCACCGATTTCGGCGCCTTGGCGCGCCCGGCCAATACGCAGGTTGCCCAGGCGGACACGATCAATGGTGGTGACGGCGACGACACCATCACGGGTGCGTTGAACGATACAGGCTCCATCTATCATGGGGACGCTGGCAACGACACGATCCAGACCGCCAATGGCAAGGCGTACGGTGATGACGGCAATGATCGCCTCGTTGGCAATGGCTACGCCTATGAGCTGTATGGTGGTGCCGGTGCCGACCGCCTTGACATGATGAGCGCCGGTTATGCCTTTGGGGGTGAGGGCAGTGATATCTACACCATCTATTCCAAGGCTGGCGTGGTGATTCAGGACACCGGTACCGCTGGTATCGATGTGGTCGTGCTGAAGAACATCCAGACATTCCAGGATGTCGTGGTACAGAACGATGGCGTCAATGCCTATATCTTCTCCAAGGCGGACTGGAATGCCGGCAACCTGGATTCTGGTGTGATGCTCAGTAATTGGTACGCCGGCTCGAACACCATCGAGTCGTTCCAGACCAACAACGGAGATACCTTCACCATCACCTGACAGCCAAGTGTCGCCAGGTAGCGTCGAGGGCGGCCAGCCCTTGCCGCTGCCGGCCGCCCGCCGCCGAGATTTTGTCTCGCGCGCGCCGGGCTTTTCAGCAAAGGCCCCGTAAACCGGGGTCTTTGCCGTTTTAATGGTAGTTGGCGCGAAACTTGCTCGACGCTTGCCACAGCCACGGCGACCGGCAATCGATCGCCAGTGCAGCGGAGGATGACTGTGGACAAGATGCTTTACGTGGCCATGACCGGTGCCAGCCAGAACGCACTGGCGCAGAAGGCCCATGCCAACAACCTGGCGAACGTTTCCACCAACGGTTTCCAGCGCGACCTGGAGCAGGCGCGCTCGATGCCGGTGTTTGGTGACAGCTTTCCGGCGCGTGCTTTCGCCATGAGCGAACGCCCGGCCACCGATTTCAGTGCCGGCCCGTTGGTTGAAACCGGTCGTGAACTGGATGTGGCGGTCACCGGTGATGGTTTCATTGCCGTGCAGGCGCCCGACGGCAGCGAAGCGTATGTGCGTACCGGCAGCCTGAACATTGACGCGCTTGGCGTGCTGCGGGCCGGCAATGGCATGGCGGTCATCGGCAACGGCGGCCCTATCGCCATTCCGCCAGAGCAGAAGGTCGAGATCGGTGACGACGGCACCATCAGCATCCGCGCCATGGGCGAAGACCCACGGGTAATGGCCGAAGTGGATCGCATCAAGCTGGTCAATCCGGACACCAAGGGCATGACCAAGGGGCTGGACGGTCTGATCCACACCGCCAGCGGCCAACCCGCGGACGCCGATGTGAATGTGCGTGTGGTGTCGGGTTTCCTCGAGGGCAGCAACGTCAATGCCGTCGGTGAGATGACTTCGATGCTGGCGCTGTCCCGTCAATTCGAACTGCACGTCAAAATGATGAGCGCGGCCAAGGAAGGCGACGAAGCCATGGCGCGTGTTTTGCAAATCGGCTAATCACATTTGAACGAGTGCCGTAAAACAGGCGCACGAGGAGAACACTAAATGCTTCCGGCTCTTTGGGTCGCTAAAACCGGCCTGTCCGCCCAGGACACCAACCTGACGGTCATCTCCAACAACCTGGCCAACGTTTCGACCACCGGCTTCAAGCGTGATCGTGCCGAGTTCCAGGACCTGCTGTACCAGATCAAACGCCAGCCTGGCGCGCAGTCCACCCAGGACAGCGAGCTGCCTTCGGGCCTGCAGGTCGGTACCGGCGTGCGCGTGGTCGGCACCCAGAAAAACTTCCAGACTGGCGGGTTGCAGAACACCGAGAACCCGCTGGACATGGCGATCAATGGCCGCGGTTTCTTCCAGGTGCTCCAGCCTGATGGCACCGTGTCGTACACCCGTGACGGCACCTTCCACCTGAACTCCGACGGCCAGGTGGTCACCGCCAACGGTTTCGCGCTGGAACCTGCCATTGTCGTGCCGCCGGATGCCCAGACCTTCACCGTGGGTCAGGACGGCACCGTGTCGATCACCACCCAGGGCAACCCGGCTGCGCAGATCATCGGCAACATCCAGACCGCCGACTTCATCAACCCGGCCGGCCTGCAGGCCATGGGCAACAACCTGTTCCTCGAAACCGCCGCCAGCGGTGCGCCACAGGTCGGTACCCCGGGGCTGAACGGCTTCGGTCTCACGTTGCAGCAGACCCTGGAAAACTCCAACGTCAGCACGGTCGAGGAGATGGTGAACATGATCACCACCCAGCGCGCGTACGAGATGAACTCCAAGGTCATCTCCGCCGCAGACAAGATGCTGTCGTTCGTCACTCAGCAACTGTAAGTCCTGGCGGCCCAGCCACTTCGGGCCGCCGATAAACCGCACGCTGCTACAGCGCCTGCTAGAGGTAAGTGTCATGTATCGTCTGTTGTCCGTTTTCGCCCTGGGGGGGGCGGTGTTGCTGGCTGGTTGCGTCGCACCGACGCCCAAGCCCAACGACCCGTACTACGCGCCGGTTCTGCCGCGCACCCCGCTGCCGGCAGCGGCCAATAACGGCTCGATCTACCAGGCCGGTTTCGAACAAGGCTTGTATACCGACCGCAAGGCGTTCCGGGTGGGTGACATCATCACCATCACCCTCAACGAGCGTACCTCGGCGAGCAAGAACGCAGGTTCCCAGATCCAGAAGAACAGCAAGGCCAATATCGGCCTCACCTCGCTGTTCGGTACCGTGCCCAACACCAACAACCCGCTGGGCAGCGGGGACCTCAGCCTTGACGCAGGCTACAGCGGCGATCGCAGCACCAAGGGCGACAGCAAGGCCACTCAGGGCAACACGCTCACCGGTTCGATCACCGTTACCGTGGCCGAAGTGCTGCCCAACGGCATCATTGCCGTGCGTGGTGAAAAATGGATGACCCTGAACACCGGCGAAGAGCTGGTGCGCATTGCCGGCCTGGTACGTGCCGATGACATCGCCACCGACAATACCGTGCCGTCCACCCGTGTGGCCGACGCGCGCATCACCTATTCGGGCACCGGCTCCTTCGCCGATGCCAGCCAGCCCGGTTGGCTGGACCGTTTCTTCATCAGCCCGCTCTGGCCCTTTTGAGTACGGATGACCATGTTCAACGCTAGGCGGTTGATTGCCGCGACACTCCTTCTGTCCTGCGCGTTCGGTGCTCACGCCGAGCGCCTGAAAGACATCGCCAGCATTTCCGGCGTGCGTGCCAACCAGTTGATCGGCTACGGCCTGGTGGTCGGCTTGAATGGCACCGGTGACCAGACGACGCAAACACCGTTCACCCTGCAGACCTTCAACAACATGCTGTCGCAGTTCGGCATCAAGGTGCCGCCTGGGTCTGGCAACGTGCAGCTGAAAAACGTGGCGGCGGTATCGGTGCATGCCGACCTGCCGGCATTCGCCAAGCCTGGCCAGGTGGTCGACATTACCGTGTCGTCGATCGGTAACTCCAAGAGCCTGCGTGGCGGTAGCCTGTTGATGACCCCGCTCAAAGGGATTGATGGCAATGTCTACGCCATCGCCCAGGGCAACCTGGTTGTAGGCGGTTTCGATGCCGAGGGTCGTGACGGTTCGAAGATCACCGTCAATGTTCCGTCGGCTGGCCGCATCCCGGGTGGTGCGTCGGTCGAGCGTGCCGTACCCAGCGGTTTCAACCAGGGCAACAGCCTTACCCTCAACCTCAACCGCCCAGACTTCACCACGGCCAAGCGGATCGTCGACAAGGTCAATGAACTGCTCGGCCCTGGCGTGGCCCAGGCCCTTGATGGCGGTTCGGTGCGGGTGACCGCGCCCATGGACCCGAGCCAGCGCGTCGATTACCTGTCGATCCTGGAGAACCTCGAAATCGATCCGGGACAGGCGGTGGCCAAGGTCATCATCAATTCGCGTACCGGAACCATCGTCATCGGCCAGAACGTCAAGGTCTCGCCTGCGGCCGTCACCCACGGCAGCCTGACCGTGACCATCACCGAAGACCCTATCGTCAGCCAGCCAGGGCCATTCTCCAATGGCCAGACTGCGGTCGTGCCGCGTTCGCGGGTCAATGCCCAGCAGGAAGCCAAGCCGATGTTCAAGTTCGGCCCCGGTACCACGCTGGATGAAATCGTCCGTGCAGTGAACCAGGTGGGTGCGGCGCCAGGCGACCTGATGGCGATCCTCGAAGCCCTGAAGCAGGCCGGCGCATTGCAAGCCGACCTGATCGTGATCTAAGGGGGGCGTCTGATGAATCCTAAAACTCAGGTGTCCAGCCAGATCGACAGCGGCGCCTACACCGACCTCAATCGCCTGAGCGCGCTCAAGCATGGTGATCGGGATAGCGAGGGCAATGTTCGCAAGGTAGCCCAGGAATTCGAGTCGATGTTCATCAGCGAGCTGCTCAAGGCATCGCGCAAGGCCACCGATGTCATGGCCGATGAAGACAGCCCGATGAACAGCGACACGGTCAAGCAGTACCGAGACATGTACGACCAGCAGCTGGCTGTGAGCATGTCCCGCGAGGGTGGTGGTATTGGCCTGCAGGACGTGCTGGTGCGCCAGTTGTCCAAGAACAAGGCCGCCTCCGTGAACACCAGCCCGTTCCCGCGTATCGAAGGGCATGCCCCGGCGTTGTGGGCGTCGAAAGTCGCCGCGCCAGTGCATGCCGAGGCAGGCGCGGGTGTGCGCAATGACGTGGCGGCGCTCAATTCGCGGCGCCTGGCGCTGCCGGGCAAGCTCACCGATCGGCTGCTGGCCGGTATCGTCCCGTCTGCCGGCAACCCAGGCACGGCGACCAACACGGCGGCGTTGCCGCGCCGGGGCGATATCCCGGTCGGTGGCGTTGCAACCGGCGACTGGGAGCCGGCCAGGGCGTTCGCGGCCCCGAGCGGCAACCTGCAGATTCTCGGGCGCGCTGTGGCTCAGCCCCCGCTGGCACCGAAAAAGGCTTTCGCCGACAGCGACGCCTTCGTCGAGACCATGCTGCCGATGGCCGAACAGGCGGCCAAGCGCATTGGCATCGACCCGCGGTACCTGGTGGCGCAGGCAGCGCTGGAAACCGGCTGGGGCAAATCGGTCATGCGCAATGCCGATGGCAGCAGCAGCCACAACCTGTTTGGCATCAAGGCAACTGGCAGTTGGCAGGGTGGTGAGGCGCGTGCGATCACCAGCGAGTTCCGCAATGGTGCGTTCGTCAAGGAGACGGCTGCGTTCCGTTCCTACGACAGCTATCAGGAAAGTTTCCACGACTTGGTAACTTTGCTGCAGAGCAATTCACGCTATCAAGATGCCGTGAGCGCCGCCGATAAACCAGAACAGTTTGTGCGAGAGCTGCAAAAGGCCGGTTACGCCACCGACCCCAATTACGCCAGCAAGATCTCGCAGATCGCGAAGCAGATGAAGTCGCAGCAGAGCTACGCAATGCTCGGTACCAGTACACAACTTTAAGGGCAGGGAACCATGGCGAGTTTGATCAATATCGGTATGTCGGGGCTGGGTGCCGCCCAGTCCGGGATGTACGTCCTGGGTAACAACATCGCCAACGCCGATGTTGAAAGTTACTCTCGCCAACAAATGGTGCAAAAGACCAAGGGTGCCCAGCAGGTTGGCCAGGTATTCATGGGCACCGGTACCACCCTGGCCGATGTGCGACGGGTGTACAACGCCTTCATCGAGAACCAGTTGCGTACCACCACGTCGCTCTCCAGTGACGCCAACACGTATCTTAATCAGATCGGCCCGCTCAACACTGCCCTGTCCGGCGCCGATACCGGTATCACTGCCGCACTCAAGAGCTTCTTCAGCGCCATGCAGGATGCTTCGGCCAAGCCCACCGAAGATGCCTCGCGCCAGTTGCTGCTGACCAGCGCACAATCACTTGCCAAGCGTTTCAATACGTTGTCGGCGCAGTTCACCCAGCAGAACGCCAACATCAATGGCAGTCTGGGGTCGATGGCCGAACAGGTGAACAACATCACCAAGACCATCGCCGACCTCAACCAGCAGATCGCCAAGCTCGGTGCTGTCAATGGCCAGCCCAATGACTTGCTTGACCAGCGTGATGGCGCGGTGCGCGAGCTGAACAAGCTTGTCGGCGTGGACGTGGTGGAGCGCGAGGGCAACTACGACATCTACCTGAAGAACGGCCAGTCCCTGGTGCTGGGCAACTCCACCCAGACGCTGGGTGTGGAACCCGCCTCGACCGACCCGACGCGCATGAATCTGGTGCTCAATCGCGGTTCGACCAAGATGGACGTCACCGACAGCACTACCGGTGGCGAAATCGGTGGCTTGCTGCGTTACCGCAGGGACACCCTCGACCCTGCGCTCAACGAACTGGGCCGTGTGGCGTTGGTGGTCGCCGATGCGATCAACAGCCAGCTGGCCCAGGGTATCGACAAGAATGGCCAGTTCGGTGCGACCCTCTTTGGCGACATCAACAGTGCAACGGCCGTTGCCGGGCGCAGCATCCCCAAGCTGGGCAACAGTGCCGGTTCCGGCAACCTCGATGTGCACATCAAGGACAGCGGCAAGCTCACTACCAACGACTATCAAGTCGTCTTCACCAGCGCCACCGAGTATTCCGTGCGGCGTCTGCCCGATAATTCCGAGATGGGTACCTTCGACATCACGGCCGACCCACCTCCTGTGATCGACGGTTTCACGCTCAACCTCAATGGTGGCACCCCGGTTGCCGGCGACAGCTTCAAGATCACCCCGACCCGCAACGCGGCGGCCAGCATGGAAACCGTGCTGACCGACCCGAGCCGTCTGGCCATGGCCAGCCCGCTGAACGCCACCAGCGGTTCGGGCAACAAGGGGACCGGGCAGACCTCCCAGCCCACGTTGACGTCCAAGCTGGATATCTACGACGCCAAGCAACGCTCGGACATGCAGACGGGGCTGAAGTATTCGACCCCGGTCAAGCTGGTGTTTGGCGACGATTCCGTATCGCCTCAGGCGTACACCATGTACGACTCCAAAGGTAACCCGCTTGGCAGCGGTACGGTCATCCCTGGCCAGGAAAACAAGCTGCAGCTGTCTGTGCCAATGGTCGATGGCAGCGGCAACCCGATCAAGGACGCCAGTGGCGCTCAAATGAACTTCTCGTTCGAGATGAGCATCTCCGGTGCGCCCAAGAATGGTGACAACTACACCGTATCGCTGACCAAGGCCGGTTCTGCAGACAACCGCAATGCACAGTCGGTGATCGACCTGCAGACCAAACCCACGGTCAATACCGGCGATGGCAGCAAGGGCATCAGCTTCACCGATGCCTACGCCAAGCTGGTATCCAATGTCGGCGGCAAGACCAACCAGGCATCGATGGACAGCGACGCCACCAACGCGCTGCATGGCTCCGCGCTGACCAGCCGCAACTCCAGCTCGGGGGTGTCGGTGGATGAAGAGGTCGGCAACCTGGTCAAGTTCCAGCAGTACTACACCGCGTCGTCGCAGATCATCAAGGCGGCACAGGAAACCTTCGCAACCTTGATCAACAGCCTTTAAGGAGCCGTAGGCCATGCGCATCTCCACTCCGCAGTTCTACTCCAGCAGCAGCGCCAACTACGAGCGTACTTTTGGCAATCTCAACAAGACCCAGCAAGAAGCCAGCGATTTCATCCGCGTGCGCACCGCCGCCGATGATCCGGTTGGCTACGCGCGTCTGTTGCAGCTCGAACAGCAGCAAAACATGCTCGACCAGTTCAAGGGCAACATCACCAACGTGCGCAACGCGCTGGGCTCCAGCGAAAGCACGCTCAATGCCATTGGCGCGGTGCTGCAGCGGGTCAATGAGCTGGCCATGGGCTCCGGCAATGCCGGCTTCACCGATGCCGACCGCAAGGCCAACGCCTCTGAGCTTGCCTCCCTGGAAGACCAACTGTTCTCGCTGATGAACAGCCGGGACGAGAACGGCAAGTACCTGTTCTCGGGCTCCAAGGGCGACACTCCGCCTTACGTGCGCAACTCCGACGGCACCTACAGCTATCAGGGCGACCAGAGCCAACTCATGCTGCAGGTGGGCGACATGCTCAGCCTGGCCGCCAACGAGACGGGCTACAGCGCGTTCGAGCAGGCGCTCAATACCAGCCGCAGCGAGACCAAGCAGACAGCCCCGCTACCTGATGACGGGCGTGTCAGCCTGTCCAATGGCCAGGTTTCCGGCAGTGCCACCTACAACGACCGTTTCCGTAGCGGCGAGCCCTACAGCATCGAGTTCACCAGCAGCACCGAATACAAGATCCTCGATGCCGGGGGCAACGATGTGACCCTGGAAGCCAGCCAGGGCGGCAAGTTCGACCCCAAAGGCGATAACATCAGCATCAACTTCCGCGGTGTAGACCTGCGCCTGAAGATCGATTTCAAGCCAGGTGACGAAGGCAACCCGGACGCGGCTATCGCCGGCCATACGTTCAGCCTGAGCTCCAAGGCTGACTCGATCTCTGGTAGCCGTAGCCCAGGCAATACGTCGTCGGAGCAGGTCACCGACGCCAAGATCACCGACCCGACCGCCTACAAGGCCGCATTCCCGGGTGGTGGTGCTGTACTCAAATTCACCAGTGCCACCGACTTCGAACTGTATGCAGCACCAATGACCGCCGACAGCCGCCCGATTTCCTCGGGAACTCTCAGCGGGAATACGGCCACCGCAGCCGGTGTGAGCTTCGAGCTGTCCGGTCCGCCAAGCGCAGGTGATTCGTTCGGCGTCAAGGTCGATACCCACCAGAATCAGAACATCCTCAACACCATCAGCCAGTTGCGCGGTGCGCTGAACACCCCGCAGGACCATGACTCGGTTGCTCGCCAGGCCTTCCTGGCCTCGCTGGACTCGGCGATCGGCAACATTGCCAGTGCCACTAGCCAAGTGTCATCTTCCATCTCGGCAATTGGTGGGCGCGGCCAGGCCCTCGATGTACAGGCTGAAACCAACGAGGCTCTGGGTATCGAGAACACCAAGACCCAGGGTTCGATCCGCGACAGTGATATCGGCGAAGTGATGATGCGCCTGGAGATGCAGAAGAACCAGCTGACAGCTTCGATGCAGTCCTTTGCCAAGATTTCCAGCTTGTCGCTGGTCAACTACATCTGATCCTTCCTCGTGTCATCGGCTGCGCACTGTCTCTTGCGGGGTAGTGCGCAGGCCTCTTCCAGCAGGTTCCCCTCGTGAATCACTCGGCTCTCGTCAGCATTGCCATTCCGGCATTCAACCCAGATTTTCTGCATGCTGCTCTGATGAGCGCACTCAGCCAGGACTATCCGAATCTCGAAGTTCTTGTGTGTGACGACAGTCGTGGCGACGATATCCGCCGTATCGTCGACGATGTGACCGAGCAAACCAAAAAACCGGTGCGCTACCTGCGTAATCCGCAGACCCTCGGGTTCGGCCGCAACTTGGTGATGTGCGTCGAGCAGGCGCGGGGCCAGTTGATCAAGTTCCTGTGTGATGACGATGTGTTGTTCAGCTCTTGTGTCAGCGAGCAGGCGGCGGTACTGAACCGGCATGCCGATGTCAGCATGAGCATCTGCCAGCGGATGCTCTGTGCGGCGGATGACTCACTGCTGCCGTCACGCATGCTGAATATGCTGATGTGCCCGCAGGATGCCGTGGTCAAGGGGGCTGACCTGCTTGAAGCGCTGGAGTCGATGGGCTCCAACCTCTTTGGTGGATTGAGCCACGCGCTGATGCGGCGTGAGCTGGTGCAGGAGTTTCTGCCCCCGCTGGTCGAAGGCGGATTTGTTGCGCGTCTGGACATGGCGCTTTTTCTCTGCCTGATGCGGCGCGGTAATCTGGGGCATCTGGAGCGCTTCCTCAGCCTGGAGCGCCTGCACCCGGGAAGACTGAGCCATCAGGCCGGTATGACCTTGGCCTATCCCACCGAGACCTTGTGGATCAAGGCGATGCTAGAGGCGCGTGGCAGTGAGGCGGCGCCGGCCAAAGGTTGGGTGCGCTACGTGCCACTGGCGTGTTACGACGGCGCGCAGGACGCCCATTGGGAGGAGTACGACCTCAACGGTCTGCGCGCACTGCAGGAAGCCCGGGTGCACCAGCAACTGGGAAGCGATTGCCTTTCCTTCGAGGAAATCTACAGCCAATGGCTGGATTGTCGCCGCTTGACGGAGGCCCAGTTCAAGCTGCTGCCGAAACGTTTCGAACGTTGGCCGTCCAGGCCTCGCATCGTACCGGTGATCTGGGCCGGGGAAGGTGACGAGCAGGCCTTGCGCACGACCTTGGCCAGTCTCGCCGAGCAATCCTACGCGCCAGCCGCCTGTTGGGTGTGCGCACCAGTCGAGATGCGCTTACCCGAAACTACGGGTATCGAGCGCTTGCCGGCACAAGGCAATGGGCTTGCGCAGTTGCAGGCGCGACTGGTGCAGGGAGATGCCGACTGGGTATTCCTGTTGCAGGCAGGTGATCGCCTGGTGCCCCACGCCTTGGCCATCATGGGCGAACGCATGGCCTTGCGAGATCGGGTCTGCATGTATGTCGACGAAGGCAGTCATGACAACCTGCGTGCGTCGACACCGATCTTCAAGCCAGATTTCAATCTGGATCTGATGCGCAGCCTGCCGTATGTCGGGCGCTTGCTGGCATTCGAATGCAAGGCACTGCTCCAAGTGGGTGGCTTCGATCTGGATTTCGACATCATGGCCCCTCACGATCTGTTCTGGCGCTTGGCAGAGACGCGTGGACTGCAGGTCATTGAACACGTCGACGAGCTGCTGGTGCATTGCCAGTGGGACTTCGCCCAATGGTTGAGTGATCCGCGTTGTGTGACGCAGGCACCGCGTGTGGTGCAGGCACATTTGCGACGACTCGGGGTAGGCGCCGACGTGGTCGGGGCATCCGACCAGGCATTGTGCCGCGTGGCCTACCGGCATGAAACACAGGCAGGGGTTTCGATCCTGGTGAGTGTGGGGGACGATCTTGTATCGGCGAGGCGTTGTGTCGAGTCCCTGTTCGAGCACTGCGCCTATGCCAATTTCGAGGTGCTGCTGATTGCCGCCACGGATACTCCGGCTGACCTGCGCCAATGGCTGCAGGCCATGCAGAGCCTGGGCAGCGACCAGTTGCGGGTGGTCGAGGTGTCCGCTGGCGGCCGTGTGGCGCGGCTTAACGAGGCGAGCCTCACCGCCCGTGGCGAATACCTGTTGATGCTCGACACCGCCTGCATGGCTTTCGAGCCGCGTTGGTTGGCGGAGCTCATGGCCCAAGCCCAGAGGCCGGAAGTCGGTGTAGTCGGGCCCAAGCTGTGCACGCCATCAGGCACTGTTTTCGGTGCGGGCCTGGTGCTGGGGTTGCACGGTGAGGCCGGTAGCCCCTTCGTCGGTTTGCCGGCGGATGCCAATGGCTACATGCACAGGCTTGGTTGCACGCAGAACTGGAGCGCTCTGTCCCTGGACTGCCTGTTGGTGCGTCGGGAGGTCTTCCACGCCTTGGGCGGCTTTGATGTCGAAGGGTTGCAGGGTAGGCTGCAGGATGCCGATTTCTGCCTGAGGGTCACAGAGCAGGGCTATCTGGTGGTCATGACCCCCATGTCCATGGTGGCGCGTCTGACCAGTCAGCAAGGTGATGTTCAGGGTGGTCCGCAGGGTAATGCCGACAGCGAGGTCTTTCATGACCGCTGGCTTGCCAAGCTTGCCCGCGATCCTGCTTACAACTGCAATCTCAGCCTGACAATGACCAGCTTCAGCCTGGAGCCCGGTCTGCGCCAAGGCTGGGATCCGTTCCTGGAGCGGGTCTTGCCATCGGTGTTGGCACTGCCGGTCAACTCGTCCGCCGTTGGCCATTACCGGGTCTCACAACCCTTCCGCGAGCTGGAGAGTGCCGGCTGGATCCAAGGGAAACAGAACTATCGGGTACCCGGCTTGATTGAGCTGGAGCGTGAAAAGCCTGACGTCATCGTGTTCCAGTACCGTAGCCGGATGAGTTCGGTCGAGGAGATCGGGCGAGTGGTGCGTGCGTCCAGCGCCCGCCATATCTACGAGATCGACGACTACATCATCGGCGTGCCGGAGCGAAACGATCACTCGCGCAACATGCCTGCCGATATTCGTGAGGCGGTCAGCCTGGGTATCTCGATGTGCGATCGCGTGGTGGTCTCCACCCAGCCGCTGGCGGATGCCCTGTCGAGCATGCATCAGGATATTCGGGTAGTGCCCAACATGCTGGCTGCGAAGCTGTGGGTCGGCCTTGAAAGTGAGCGCCAGACCACTGCGCGCCCACGGGTAGGCTGGGCGGGCGGTACCAGCCATCGGGGAGATCTGGAACTGTTGCAGGAGGTGATCAAGACCCTGGCGGGCCAGGTCGACTGGATATTCTTCGGCATGTGCCCGGATCCGCTGCGGCCTTATGTCAAGGAGTTCCACAGCGGCATACCGATGTCGGAGTACCCGCGGAAGCTGGCAAGCCTCAACCTCGACCTGGCATTGGCGCCACTGGAGCAGAACCTGTTCAACGACTGCAAGAGCAATCTTCGCCTGCTGGAGTATGGCGCTTGTGGTTTCCCGGTGATCTGCTCCGACACCAAGGCCTACGATGGCTATCTTCCTTGCACCCGGGTCGCCAGCAACAGCACCTCCGAGTGGCTCGACGCGATCCGCATGCACCTGGCCGATCCCGACGCCAGTTACCGCCAGGGTGAGGCCCTGCGTGAAGTGGTGTTGCGCGACTATGTTCTGAACGAACGTCACCTGCAGCATTGGGCCAACGCCTGGTTGGCCGACTGATAACGCCATGTGCCTCCTGCGAGCGCATGGTCATACTGAAATCTGAGTATCGGGTATCCCATGACTGCACAAACATCCGTAAACACTTCGTCCGCCCTCGATACCCACGTCGTACTGCTCGGCAGCGAGGACCTGGGTTATCGCGAGCGTGCGATTGCCTACCTTGACGGTAGCGGTCATACCGCCACCGTAATCGAGGGGGGCAGTGGCGAGCAGGTGCGCGAGGCGCTGAAGCGGGTGCTAGATGAGGTCGATTCCCCCTACGTGGTGCTGACCAGGGACAGCGACTTCCTGCTGCCCGAGGCGATGCAGGAGGCCCAGGTCTGGCTGGCCGCCAATCCGCAGGCGCAGGGTGTGCAGGGGTACGCGCTAGGCATGCGTCCCGGCAACAGCACGGTCAGTTATCACCGCCTCGGTGAAACAGCGCAGCCTCAACTCGGCCCAGGCATGCGTGACCGTGTGCTCGCACACGCCATCAGTGGCCTGCAGCCCTGGCGTGCCGTGCTGCGGGTGAGTGCGCTGCGAACGGCTCTTGCCGATGCTTCGGCGCGGGTAGATGGCGAGGACTGGCTGGTAGGATTGTCATTCGCCCTGTTGCGCCAAGGTGATATCCCGGTGCTCGAACAGACGCTGGTGGTCAGCGAATGCCGGGACCAGATCATCGATCCGGATGCCTTGGCGCCGGTCATTCGCACCCTGCGGCAGTGGGATGAGCAGCAAGCAGGTGAGTTCGAGGGAGATGAAGGCTTTACCATACTGCGCCAGTTCGTACTGACCACGGCGCACCTCGGTGTCGCACCCCTGCTTTTCGAATCGCCCTGGACCAGCGTCGTTCATACGCCTGAGCGCAGCTTCGAGCCGCGCCAGCATGTCGAGCTGCCTTACTACAATGCCAGGGTATTCCGCCAGTTGTCGGATTTGGAGTTCTTGGTGCACGCCTGGCCGGTTGGGCGTGAGCATGTGCGCGCGGTGGAAGGGGCATGGGTGCGCCAGCGCGATCTGCTGCAGCGTCATGCCAACGACAACCTGATGACACTGCGCGGGCGGTACTGGGAGGCTCTGGCGGTCAATCTTTTCTCGCCGCAGGTATGCCAGTTGTTGCTGGAGGTGCTGGAAGACGATGAGCAAGAGGCGCGCGAGGAACTGGCGCATTGGCTTGATCGCCTGGCGCAGGTCGGGGCTCCGGAGTTGACGGGCTGCCTGGCGCGGACAGCATCGGGCCAGGTGCTGCGAGTGCTGGCGGCTGCGACCCTGGATGACGCCGCAAAGCAGCGCGTGCAGAAGCATCTGGACGCTGGCCAGCGTCCGCAGATCGCCTTGCTGGTGCTGGACCTTGAAGATGATGACGCTGCTCTGCAGCGTACCTTTGACACAGTGGTGGCCAGCGGCCTGCGCGACTTTCGTCTCGTGGTACTCAAGGCTGGAAGCCTGCCGGCGATTACCACCGCGCGGGATACCCTGCATTTCGTCAAGGTCACGACGGAGAACGCCGTTTCGCACCTCAATCAGGTGGTCAGGCAGTTGCCCTGTGAGTGGCTGATGCTGATGCAGGCCGGTGACGAGTTGGCGGGCAGCGGTCTGCTGCGTCTGCAGTTGGAGCTGGCTCAGGCCGAAGGCCTCAAGGCTGTGTGTGGTAACGAGGTGCAGCGTGACTGTGAGGGTCGCCTGGTCAGTGTTCTGCGGCCAGGGGCGGATTTTGACCTGCTGCGCAGCCGTCCTGACCTGATGGCCCCGCACTGGTTGCTGCGTCGAGAGGTGGTGCTGGAGGTGGGCGGCTACAGCGACACCTGCCGTCAGGCGCTGGATCTGGATCTTCTGCTCAGGGTGGTGGAGGCCAATGGGCTGGACGGCCTGGCGCATATCGACGAATACCTGGTGATCGGTAGCAACCATTGCGAGTCGATGCTCTCCGACGCCCAGGTTACCTTGGGTCGACATCTGGGGCAGTTGGGTTATCGCGGACAGGTCGAGCAGGGGCACGAAGGGCGCCTGTTCATCGACTTCCGTCATCCGACCACGCCGCTGGTCAGCATTCTGCTGGATGCCGGGGATGATATGCAGCAACTGGGCACCAGCCTGGCCAGCATCCAGCAGCGTACGCGTTATCCACGCTACGAAGTGCTGGTGGTCACCCGTGGTGAGCAACGGCAGGAGACGAGCCTGGGTGGGCGTGTGCGGATGCTGTCGTGTCCGGCCGCGAGCTCGGTTGATCGGCTCAACCAGGCCATTGGCGAGGCGCGCGGTGAGTATCTGGTGTTGATGAGTGACCGCAGCCAGGTTTCCAGTCCCGGATGGATCGAGAGCTTGCTCAACCAGGCCCAACGCCCCGAGGTGGGTGTGGTCGGTTGCCAGATGCATGACGAAACCGGGCGTGTGAGTCATGCCGGCTATGAGTTGCTTGAGGCCGGGCAGGTTCATGCCAGTTGGCTGGGGCTTGGCGTAGATGAACGTGGCGAGGCCTTGGGGCTGGACGTCGTACGTGTCTGCCAGGCAGTTTCGATTGATGGCCTGATGGTGCGCAAAAAAGTGCTGGATGCACTAGGTGGGCTTGGTCAGGGTCAGGCGCCGGATATCGAGTTGTGCCTGCAGGTTTCCCAGGCGGGCCTGCTGGTGCTGATGGCGCCTCAGGCGCAACTGATCAACCAGGGCGTGCCGGTGCTGTCCGATGCTGCGCGCCAGGCGCTGGTCGCATATGCGCCTGCGGCGTTCGCCCGGGCCGTTGCGGTGGACGGGGCGTTGGGTATCGCGCAGCCGGCAGATGCAAGTGGGCCGCGTTGGTTGAACGCGTTGGGCTGAAGGGTAGCTCGAACCTTCTAGTGTCCTGACTCGGAAGTTCGTTCTCTTTTGGTGAGTGGCAACGCCGGCCGGGCGCCCAAGACGCCGTCAAAAGTGAGCAGCTAATTTCGGGGCAGTACACTAGGTTCTGTACGAAAAGTCTTGAGACGCAGGTCAGGCAAGGCGAAAACAGCCGAGGAACGGCCGGGGTCGCGCCCGACTGTACTGGAGTACATGAGCAATCCGAGGCTGTTTTCAACGCAGCATGAACAAGTATCAAGGCTTTTCGTACGGAGCCTAGATGGGTAGGCGTAGTGCAGGGATGAATCAAGGCCCTGTATTGCCTTGAGGAGAGGTGACAGCCTGCTCAGGTGAGCAGCTTC
Source organism: Pseudomonas sp. BJa3 (assembly GCF_026343815.1). Classification (NCBI taxonomy): domain Bacteria; kingdom Pseudomonadati; phylum Pseudomonadota; class Gammaproteobacteria; order Pseudomonadales; family Pseudomonadaceae; genus Pseudomonas; species Pseudomonas sp. BJa3. The sequence continues at coordinate 17,752 of NZ_JAOXMC010000020.1, forward strand.
AAAAGTTCCCAGGCATCATACTCGCGCCAGCGGCCTGGCTGGCGGAGAAGCGCTTTGCATCGAAAATGCAATATTGCATTGACTGTTTATGCGCTTATGCATATTCTTTGATGGTCGCCATCTGCGGGGCGTTTAGGCGTGATCAATCCCCAGTGATGGGCACTGGGCCTGCTGGTGGCAAATTCAAGGAAAAAATTATGAAAAGGATGTTGAGTCGGGTATCGAGCTTGGGCATTGCCTTAGGTGCAGCCTTGACTGTGCAGGCAGGCGAAGTGCCGTCAGGCTATTGGAAGTTGTCTACCTTTCACGTCTCCAACGGTGCCGCTGCCACGGTGCAGATGGTTTGTTTCAAGGCCAACAAGACCTGGTACTCCACTACCGAAGCCAACTGGAATGGTGCATGGTTTACAGACGGCGATGAAATTCACTGGTATGGCAGTGTTCCTCTCGCCGACTACGGCAATGTAGCGACCATTGGTATGGGGGGGCTGTCGGGGGCTGTGAGTATGTCGGGGAAATACGCGGAATGGTCCGCGCCTGGCAATGCGCCCTATAGGTTTGACAGGCATTACACCTACACACTGACTTATCAGCAGGCAGAGTGTCCGCCTCCCAAGCTGTGAGCGCTAATAAGAAACAAGCTCAGTTGGATCCTGGGTTCAAATTGTATGTCTGGAAACTTTCGATCTACAAATTGCCTCGTCACGTGGACACGAAAACCTATCGGTGATTGGCGATTGGGGTTGCGTAGGCGCATGGTTTCGTGCCTTGAAAGGCGGCTTGGTGCGGCGATTTATTGACAGATTCAATAATATTGGATGCTTGATGTTCGAAAGCGCTGCAACTGGCTTCACATCGTCCCCTTCCTGTAGAGCAAACGCTGGTGACCATAGTCGTTAACTCTGCACCTTGCCCCTCGTTCTTTGCCGTTTGATGCTGCGGTGATGCCTCGTGCTGGCGACTCTCTGTGTGATTACACAAGCCTGGATTTACTGATCCCCCATTGAACTGGTTGAGCTAAGCACAGCCCGGCATCCTGCCGGTCTGTGCATCCGGTCTCGCCGGTCAATCTCGTGCAGGCGAATCGCTAGGCGGTGCTTTGCCCGGGCGCGAGTTGGCAGTCTTTTTGCTATGTCTGCCCAAGTAGCTGAATTGGTCAGTATTTTGTCAGCCCGTCCAGGGCAGCGGCCTTCCAAGGTAAGTCGACAATGAAAACAGTCATCCTGGCCGGCGGCCTGGGTACACGCATCAGCGAAGAGTCGCATCTTCGTCCCAAGCCGATGATCGAGATCGGCGGCAAGCCGATCATCTGGCACATCATGAAGATCTACTCCCACCATGGGATCAACGATTTCGTGATCTGCCTGGGCTACAAGGGCTATGTGATCAAGGAGTACTTCGCCAACTATTTCTTGCACATGTCCGACGTGACCTTCGACATGTCGGAAAACCGCATGCACATCCACAACCGCAACGCCGAGCCGTGGAGGGTGACGCTGGTGGACACCGGCGAGAACACCGCCACCGGTGGGCGGATCAAGCGTGTGCGCGACTATGTCGGCGACGAGACCTTCTGCCTGACCTACGGTGACGGGGTGGCGAACGTCGATATCCCCGCGCTGATCGATTTCCACAAGAACCACGGCAAGCTGTCGACTGTCACCGCCGTGCAGCCGCCCGGGCGCTATGGCGCGCTCGATGTTCGGGGCGAGCAGGTGCAGGGATTCCAGGAGAAACCCCTGGGTGACGGCGGCTGGATCAACGGCGGTTTCTTCGTGCTGGAGCCGGGCATCTTCGACTACATCGACGGCGACGACACCACCTGGGAATACGAGCCCATGCGTGCGCTCGCCCAGGCCGGCCAGCTGATGAGCCATACCCACCGCGGCTTCTGGCAGGCCATGGACACCCTGCGTGACCGCACTTACCTCGAAGAGCGCTGGAAGTCGGGAGAGGCGCAATGGCGGGTATGGCCGTAAGCCGCGACTTCTGGGCCGGGCGCCGGGTATTCCTGACCGGCCACAGCGGCTTCAAGGGCGGCTGGCTGGGGCTGTGGCTCAGCCAGTTGGGTGCCAAGGTGTATGGCTATTCGCTCGCACCGGACACCCAGCCTGCGCTCCACCAAAACGCGCGCCTGAACGAGTGCATGGCGGGAGAGTTTGCCGATATCCGTGATGCCGGGCACCTGGGGCGCAGCCTGCAGGCGTTTCGCCCCGAGGTGGTCCTGCACCTGGCCGCGCAACCGTTGGTGCGTGAGTCGTACCGGACCCCGGTGGACACCTACGCAACCAACGTCACCGGTACCCTCAACCTGCTCGAGGCTGTGCGCCAGTGCGATACGGTGCGTGCGGTACTGGTGGTGACCAGCGACAAGTGCTACGAAAACCGCGAGTGGCTCTGGCCCTATCGCGAGCAGGATGCCCTGGGCGGCCATGACCCCTATAGCAGCAGCAAGGCCTGCGTAGAGTTGCTGTGCGCGTCGTGGCGCGATTCCTTTCTGCGCGAGCGTGGTGTCGCGTTGGCGACCGCCCGTGCCGGCAACGTAATCGGGGGGGGCGACTGGTCGGCAGACCGACTGTTGCCGGACATTCTGCGTGCCTGGGACGCGGACGAAACGCTGACCCTGCGCTATCCGGACGCGGTGCGGCCGTGGCAGCACGTGCTTGACCCCTTGCACGGCTATCTGCTCTTGGCCCAGGCGCTGGTCGAGCAGGGCCAGGCGGTGGCCCAGGCCTGGAATTTCGGCCCCGACAGCCAGGGCACGGCCACCGTCGGCGAGGTGGTCCAGGCCATGGCCGGGCTGTGGCCAGGCGAAGCGCGCTGGACGGTCGAGTCGCTCGGTCAGCCCCACGAGGCCGGGCTGCTCACCCTTGATTCATCCCGGGCTCGTCAGCTGTTGGGCTGGCGCCCGCGCTGGGGCTTGCCGCAGGCCCTGCAACGAACCCTTGATTGGCATCGTGCCTGGCGCGACGGCCAGGACATGCAGCAATACAGCCGTGTGCAGATCGCGGCATATGAAGGCGAAAACCAATGACTGATCAAACGGCGCAGCAGTTGCGCCAGCAAATTGCCGAACTCGTCGGGCGTTACGCCGAGCTGGAACTGGCAACGCCGCAGTTCGTGCCTGGACAGCATGCCGTACCGCCGTCGGGCAAGGTCATCGGTGCGCCGGAGTTGCAGGCCATGACCGAGGCGGTGCTTGATGGCTGGCTGACCACTGGCCGTTTCAACCAGGCTTTCGAAAAGCGTCTGGCCCGTTACCTGGGACGTCGCGGTGTACTGACCGCCAACTCCGGGTCGTCGGCCAACCTGCTGGCATTTTCCGCGCTGACCTCGCCGCGCCTGGGGGACCGTGCGATTCGCAAGGGTGATGAAGTCATTGGCGTTGCCGCCGGTTTCCCGACCACGGTCAACCCGATCCTGCAGTTCGGCGCGGTGCCGGTGTTCGTCGATATCGAGATGGGCACCTACAACATCAACCCGGCGTTGATCGAAGCGGCCATCGGCCCGCGTACCAAGGCGATCATGCTCGCCCACACGCTCGGCAACCCGTTCAACCTCAAGGTGGTGCGCGAGTTGTGCGACCGCTATGGCCTGTGGTTGATCGAGGACTGCTGTGATGCCCTGGGCGCGACCTACGATGGCCGTCAGGTGGGCAGTTTCGGTGACCTGGGGACGCTGAGCTTCTACCCGGCGCACCACATCACCATGGGCGAGGGCGGCGCGGTGTTTACCGACTCGCCGTTGCTCAAGCGTATCGTCGAGTCCTTCCGCGACTGGGGCCGGGACTGCTACTGCGGCCCAGGCGAGGACAACACCTGCAGCAAGCGCTTCTGCTGGCAGCTTGGTGATCTGCCGCAGGGTTACGACCACAAGTACACCTACTCGCACCTGGGCTACAACCTGAAGATCACCGATATGCAGGCCGCCTGTGCCTTGGCGCAGATGGACCGGGTGGATGACTTCATTGCCGCGCGCAAACGCAATTTCGCCTGGCTCAGCGATCGTCTCTCCGGCTGCACCGAGCAACTGATCCTGCCTCACGCGACGCCGAACAGTGATCCGTCCTGGTTCGGTTTCCCGCTGACCCTGCGTGACGAGAGTGGTACCGAGCGCCTGGACCTCCTGCGTCATCTCGATGCGCAGAATGTCGGCACGCGACTGCTGTTCGCCGGCAACCTGACCCGCCAGCCTTACATGAAGGACCAGCAGTACCGTGTGGCGAGCGACCTGAGTGTGACCGAGAAAGTGATGAACGACACCTTCTGGATCGGCTTGTGGCCGGGACTCTCGGAGGATCATCTGGAGCATGCGGCCCGCAGTATCGAAACCTACGTGCGGAGGCTGCGTTGATGCGCGCCTACGTCCTGTGCGGCGGCTTTGGCACGCGTCTGCAGAGCGTGACCCAGGGCGGCCAGAAAGCCCTGGTGCCGGTGCATGGCGCGCCGTTTTTGCAGGGCGTGCTGGGCCAGCTGGCACAGGCCGGGATCACCCAGGTGGTGCTGTGCGCCCATTACCGTGCTGACCAGATGGCCGAGCAACTTGATGCCTTGGCCCAGGCCAGCGGTCTGGAGCTGCTACTGGTGGTCGAGGCCGAGCCACTTGGCACTGGTGGCGCGTTGTTGAATGCCTTAGGTGAGCAGCCAACTGATGGGCGCTTTCTTGTGCTCAACGCTGACACCTACCTGGATGCACCTGCCTACCGCTTGGCGATGGAGGCAGCAGGGCACGCCATCGTTGGCGTCAAGGTCGACGAGCGCAGCCGTTATGGCAGCCTGGCGACCGATGCCGCAGGCCACCTTTCCGCCATCGAGGAGAAGGGTGCAAACGGCCCGGGGCTGATCAATGCAGGCGTCTACGCGTTCACCGCCACGGCGTTCGTCGACCAGGCCGTGCGCGGCTGTTCTCTGGAGCGCGATCTGCTACCGACGCTGCTGGGGGGAGAGTCGATTGCCGTATGCCAGTATCAGGGCCGCTTCATCGATATCGGCACGCCTGAGTCGTTCGCCCGCTACTCCGATGATTTCCACAGGGACGCCGTGCAATGACCCCACTTGTCCAGACCTTGAGCATCAGCGAACGGCACAGCATCCTTGATGCGGTCGAGCGCATCGAGGCCGGTGCCCTGCAGATCGTCTTCGTCGTTGATGAAGGCGGATGCCTGGTGGGCGTGGTAACCAACGGCGACGTTCGCCGCCACCTGCTGCAGGGTGGGCAGACCGACCTGCCGGTGACCGCCTGCATGAACCGCCAGTTCCGCGCCGTGCCGGTCGGTACCTCGCGCGAGGAGCTGCTCAAGCTGTTCGACCTGGGGTACATCGCCTTGCCGGGCGTGGATGCGGAGCATCGCCTGGTAGAGGTCTATACCCGCCAGCTGGCCGCCAGCCCCGAAGTGCCGGTGCTGGCCCGGGCCAGGGCACCGGTGCGCATGAGCTTCTGCGGCGGTGGCACCGACCTGACCTATTTCTTCATCGACCACCCGGCTGCCGTGCTGAGCTGCACCGTGGGCCTGTACGCTCATGCCACCCTGGTACCGCGTAAAGACCGGCAGATCAGCATCCATGCCGAGGACCTGGGCCAGGAAGAACACTTCGACTCCCTGGGCGACCTGCTGGCGGCCGACGGCAAAAGCCTGCTGGCGACCATCATCTCGGTGATCAAACCCAGCTACGGCTTCGACCTGTTCCTGCGCTCGGACTTTCCGGTGGGGTCGGGGCTGGGCGGCTCTTCGGCGGCGACCACGGCGACCATCGCGGTGTTCAACGAGCTGCGCCAGGATCGCTGGAGCACCTACGAAATCGCCGAGCTGGCGTTCCAGGCCGAGCGTTTGTGCTTCGGCATTGCCGGCGGCTGGCAGGATCAATACGCCTCGGCCTTCGGTGGCTTCAATCTGATCGAGTTCGAGAATCAGCGCAACCTGGTGCATCCGATCCGACTGGAAGATGCGATCCGCAACGAGTTCGAATCCTGCCTGCTACTGTGCAACACCGGTATTTCCCACGACTCCGGGCGGCTGCATGAGCAGCAGCGCGAAGAGATCGAAGCACAGGACAACCAGACCGATCTGCTGCACGCCAGTGTGACGCTGTGTCGTCGCATGCACCGTCATCTCATTCGCGGCGAACTGCATGGCGTGGGCCTCTGCCTGGACGAAGCATGGCGCCTGAAAAAACGTTTTTCTTCAGGGATCAGTCATGGGCGTCTCGATGAAATCTATGAGTCTGCCATCGCGGCCGGCGCAGTTGGCGGCAAGCTGCTGGGAGCCGGTGGTGGTGGTTTCTTCCTGTTCTATGTGCAGCCCCAGTCGCGTCAGCGCGTGATTCACGTGTTGAACGGATTGGGCTGTCAAACCCAGAATTTCCGCTTTGAATCCAGCGGCGTAACCTCATGGCGAGCGAAAATCCAATGACTTCAATTCTTCTTGACGGCATCCCTCTGGGCGGCGAGCGCGTCTATGTCATTGCCGAGGTGGGCAACAACCACAACGGCTCCCTGGAGCTGGCGCGACAGTTGGTGGACGCGGCCATTGCGGCTGGTGCGGACTGCGTCAAATTCCAGTTGCGCAACCGCGAGGCACTGTACCGACGCAAGGCTGATGGCTCGCGGGCCGAAGATCTTGGCGTGGAATACATCCAGGACCTGCTGGACAAGGTCGAGCTAAGCCTCGATGAGCACCGTCAGGTGCGTGCGTATTGCGCGCAGAAGGGAATCACCTACCTGTGCACACCTTGGGATGAACCCAGTGTCGATGCCTTGGCCGAGTTCGATGTGGCGGCGCTGAAGATCGCCTCGGCGGACCTGTGCAACCCCTACCTGATCGCCAAGGCGGCCAGTCTGGGCAAACCGTTGATTCTGTCCACGGGGATGTCCTTCGAGCATGAAATCATCCGTGCGATCGAGCAGCTCAAGGCGTTGGGCACTCCCTTTGCTTTGCTGCATTGCAACAGCGCCTATCCGGCGCCGGAGTCCGACATCCAGCTGGGGTATCTGCGTCGCCTGCAGGAGCTGCACGACCTGATCGGTTACTCGGGGCACGAGCGCGGCACCGCCATCACCCTGGGCGCTGTGGCGCTGGGCGCCAGCCTGGTGGAGCGGCACATTACCCTGGACCGCGACATGGAGGGGCCTGATCACTTGGCCAGCCTGGAGCCGGCCGAGTTCCGCCAACTGGTCGACGGCATCCGCCAACTGGAACTGGCGCTGCCATGGCAAGGTCCAGGCCGGCATGCCAGCCAGGGGGAACTGCTCAACCGTGAAAACCTCGGCAAGAGTGTGATTGCCGCTCAAGATATCACGCGCGGGTGCGTGCTTGAGTCGCACATGTTGCGCGTTGCGAGCCCCGGCCAGGGATTACCGCCCTATCGACTGCCGGAGCTGCTCGGCAAGCCTGCCCAGCGCGATATCGCCTTGGGTGACTTCCTGTTCGAAAGCGACCTGGAAGAACAGCAAGCTGCGCAGCAGCTGGAGTTCCAGATGCCGATTCGCTGGGGGGTGCCGGTGCGTTATCACGACTTCCTTGACTACCGTCGTCGTATTCAGCCGGACCTGTTCGAGTTCCACCTCTCGTACCGCGATCTCAGCCTGGCGCCGCAGTCGTTCCTGGCGCCGGTCGACTGTTCGCGTCTGGTGGTACATGCCCCCGAGTTGTTCGAGAACAGCGAGTTGCTGGATCTGGTGGCCGATGATCCTGCCTATCGCCAGCGTTCCATCGATAACCTTCAGCGCGTGGTGGATGCGACCCAGCAGATCGGCGAGTTCTTCACCAATGCCGATGCCCGCCTGATCGTTGCCAACATTGGCGGGTTTTCCGCTGACGCTCCGCGTCCGCTGGCCGAGCGCGAGCAACTGTACGAACGCTTCCATGAAGCGTGTGCCCGCATCGACTTCGGCTCGACAGAACTCATCCCGCAGAACATGGCGCCGTTCCCTTGGCACTTCGGCGGCCAGCGTCACCAGAACATCTTCATGATGCCTGACGAGTTGGCGACCCAGGCCCGTGACAATGGAATGCGCCTGTGTCTGGACCTGTCCCACCTGCAAATGACCTGCTTCCATTTCGGCCTTGATTTCCAGGAGGCGCTGACACTGCTGCTGCCGTATTCGGCGCATCTGCACGTGGCTGATGCCAAGGGTACCAATGGCGAAGGCGTGCTGATGGGGACGGGTGATATTGACTGGCCTTCGGCGTGGGCGCGGGTCAAGGCCCATTCTCAGGTGAGCTTCATCCCGGAAGTGTGGCAGGGCCACAAGGATCATGGCGCCGGTTTCTGGTCGGCCCTGCGCTACCTGCAATCACTCTGAGGCTTTACTCATGCATGCCGAACCACTTAGCCAACGCCTCGAACATTTGCTGGGCGAATCACTGGAGTCTGTCCGAGAGCGACAGGCCAATACCCTGGAGCGCCTGATCGGAGGGCTGGATCGTCCTGTCGTGCTGTTCGGCGCCAGCCATCTGGGGCGTAAGGCTCAGGCAGTGCTGAAGGCGATGGGGCTTTCGCCCTGTGCCTTCATGGACAACAACCCCGCACTGTGGGGCACATCCATCAACGATGTTCCGGTCTACAGCCCGGCACAACTCCGCGAGTTGTGGGAAGGGAAACTGCCCGCAGTGATCTGTACGATCTGGAGCGGCCACATCCATGATTGCATGGCTGATCGGCTTGCGCCGTTGCGCGAACTTGGATTTGAACACATCGCGCTGTTTGGGCACCTGGCCTGGCGTTATCCAGAGCAGCTTCTTCCTCACTACTGCATGGACTTGCCCGAGCATGTGCTGGGAGAGGCGGATGCAATTCGTCGCGCATTCGCCCTGCTGAGTGATGAATCGTCGCGTCAATTGTTCGTGGATCACATCGAGTGGAGATTACATCTGGATCACGATCTGTTGCCGGTTTCCTCTCCGTCGCAGATTTACTTCGATGCCCGTTTCAGTACCAGCCTGGCTGATGAGGTGGTCTACGATCTGGGAGCCTTCAATGGCGATACGCTGGAGGGCTACCTGGCCACTGGCCGTGGATATCGCGAATATCATTGTTTCGAGCCGGTGCAGCGAAACTTCCAGGCCCTGCAGATGTGCTTGCAGAACATCGCGCGTCCAGGGCTTCATTCTCATAGGCTGGCTGTGGGGGACTCCCAGGGGGACGTCTTGATCGAGGCGGGTAATGGTCCTTCCTCGCGTGTCGGTCTGGGTGACGAGCGGGTACCCATGACGACTCTGGATGATCTTGCTGCGGCAGGTCTTCCCCCTACCTTCATCAAGATCGACATCGAGGGCTTTGAACCTCAATGCCTATCAGGCGGGAAGCACTTGATTTCCCTGCATCAGCCGGTGGTGGCCGTCAGCGTCTATCACGAGCAGAACCATCTGTGGCGCATTCTCCTGCAGTTGCACGAGTATCGCGCAGACTATCGCTACACCCTCTGTGGACACGTTAGTGATGGCTGGGATCTGGTGCTCTACGCCGTACCTGCCGAGCGGGTTCCTTCCTATCTCAGTTGCGAGTAACCATACATGCGTGTTGCCGATTTTATTTTTGACTTCATCGCCAGCAAAGGCGTCGGGCATGTCTTCTTCCTGCCGGGAGGAGGAGCCATGCATCTGAACAACGCGTTGTTCCAGCAACAGAGACTGACAGCGGTGAGCATGCTCCATGAGCAGGGTGCTGCTATTGCTGCAGAAGGGTATGCGCGTACCTCCGGCAAGTTCGGTGCCTGTCTGGTGACTTCCGGCCCTGGTGCAACCAACGCCATTACTGGTCTGGCCGGGGCATGGTTTGAGTCAACGCCGGCCATGTTCGTTTCCGGGCAGGTCAAGCGGGCAGATCTCAAAGGCGATAGTGGTCTGCGTCAGCTCGGAACCCAGGAGCTGGATATCGTCAGTGTGGTAGGCCCGCTCACCAAGTATGCGGTATGCCTGCTCGACCCCTTGCGGGTACGGTATGAGCTGGAGAAGGCTCATCACATGATGCTTAGCGGCCGTAAAGGCCCCGTCTGGATTGATGTGCCTCTGGATGTTCAGGCCACAGAGATCAATCCAGAGCAGTTGGAAAGTTATCAACCTGAAACCGAGGTCCTGCCGTCTGCACCGGATGCAGTGGCGTTAAAACATCTCGTAAGCCGTTTGCGGCAGGCAGAGCGTCCGGTGCTGCTGGTAGGCAACGGTGTCCATGCCGCCGGTGCTCAGCGATCTATGCGTCAGCTGATCGAGTCCCTCGGGCTCCCCACGCTGACCACATGGATCGGTGCCGATTTGTTGGAGTATGAACATCCTCTTTATGTCGGGCGTTGTGGGACTGTGGCCCAGCGTGGCGCCAACTTCAGTGTGCAGAACGCAGACTTGGTGCTGGCTGTCGGCTGTCGTATGGATTTCTCCATTACCGGATTCGACCGCAAACAGTTCGCGCGTCAGGCCGAAATCGTTGTGGTGGATATCGATCCGGCCGAGATCGCCAAACTGGCTGATATGCCCGATGAGCGCTTCGTGTGTGATGCGCGGTTATTTTTCGAGCAGTTGCAGGGTGTAGCGGGCGAGGCGCGGCTTGAATGCGAAAGCTGGCGTGAGCGCTGCGCGGCCTGGAAGCACGCCTATCCGGTGGTTCTGCCCGAGTATCGTGCTGGCGGCGATTATGTGAATACCTATGTGTTCAGTGAAGCGCTGTCAGAGGCGCTGGCCGAAGGCGATCAGATCATTCCGGGTAGTTCGGGGGCGGCTCTCGATACCTTCTGGTTGTCGGTCCGCCTCAAGCGAGGCCAGCGTGCGGTGGCTACCGGGGGCTTGGGTTCGATGGGATACGGTTTGCCCGCTTCCATCGGAGGGTGCCTGGGTAGCGGTGGTCGCCGTACCGTCTCGGTGGATGGTGATGGTGGTTTCGTGATGAACATCCAGGAGTTGGAGGTGGCCCGTAGGCTGAACCTGCCGATCAAGTACTTCGTCCTGAACAACAATGGGTACGCGTCGATTCGTGCCTCTCAGGGGGGGTACTTCAAGCAGACCATTGGTTGCGATCCTGCATCCGGCCTGACGTTGCCGGATATATCGGCCTTGGGGACTGCCTTTGGCCTGCAAGTTCGGCGTATCGATGGCAAGGTCGATCTGCGCAAGGCAATTGATGAAGCCTTGGCCCTTGATGGACCTGTACTGTGCGAGGTGATGGTCGAACCCGATCAGGCAATTGGTCCGCGTGTTACGTCGAAGATTGGCCAGAACGGCGCCATGATGTCGAGCCCTCTCGAGGACCTGTTCCCATTCCTGAGCCGGGAAGAACTGCGAGCCAACATGTTGATCCCGCTGGTGGACGAATGACGATGAACGACTATCTGCGCCAGTACGCCGATGCTGGCCTCTACACCATGCAAGGCCGCCTCGGTGCTCCGGAGCAAGGCCGTTTTCAGTCTTTCCCCCGTGAAGGGTGGCAGTTGGAGATCGAGCGCGCCTCCCGTATTGGCTTGCGTGGAATCGAGTGGATCTACGATGTGTTCGGCGAGGGTGCCAACCCGCTGGAGACGGAGGCAGGGCGTAAGCTGATGGGGGATCTTCTGGCCCAGCACCAGGTCTCGGTCGTTTCCATCTGCGCTGATTACTTCATGGACCGTCCGCTGCTCCGCTGCTCCGTCATCGAGCGTGGCGAGCTCCTGGAGCGACTGAAATGGCTGCTGGATGTCTCTGCCCAGATGGGCGTTGGACGAGTAGTTCTGCCTTTTGTCGATGCCTCGCGCATACGCGATGACGCGGAGCGTGACCAGGTAGTGGAAAGCCTGACTCATGTTTTGCCTGTGGCAGAGCAACATGGGGTAGAGCTGCACCTTGAGACAGACCTTGCGCCGCTGGCGTTTGCCGGACTGCTGGAGCGTCTGGACCATCCTCTGGTGAAGGTCAACTATGACGCCGGAAACAGCGCGTCTCTCGGGTACCGCCCAGAGGAGGAATTCGAGGCTTATGGGCCCAGGATCGGCAGTTTCCACATCAAGGATCGTCGTCTGGGGGCGGGTACCGTGCCATTGGGCGAGGGAGACACCGATTTCCATGCATTGCGTGAGCAATTGATCAAGCATGAGTACCGTGGCGACTTCGTTCTGCAAGTCGCCCGTGGCGAGGCTGGAGACGAACCCCGCTGGCTATCCGGTATGGCCGCGCTAGCGACCGACTGGTTACGCGGTGAGGCGCTCAACGAAAGGACAACCTCGTGAAAATTCTTTTTTGTGGTCTTGGTGGGATAGGTCAGCGCCACCTGCGTAACCTGCGACAGTTGCTTGGCGACGATTTGGAAGTCATTGCCTATCGTGTGCGCGGACAACGCATCAAGCTGCGGGATAATCTCACTATCGACGAAGGTGCCGATCTGGAGCAGGACTATCGGATAAAGGTGCATCACGATCTGTCCGCGGCGTTGGCCGAAGAGCCGGCTGCGGTATTCATCTGTAACCCCAACGCATTGCATGTCCCTGTTGCGCTCGAGTGCGTCCGCGCTGGCGTGCCGGTCTTCATGGAGAAGCCTCTAGCCAGCGACCTTGAAGGTATCGACGAGCTATTGGCTGAAGTTGAGCGGCGCCACTTGCCGTTTCACGTGGGTTACAACTTCCGTTTCCACCCCGGCCTGCAACGACTGAAGTCATTACTCGAGTCTGGTTTTTTTGGGCGCCTGCTCAGCGTGCGTTCCGAGATTGGCGAGTATCTGCCTAACTGGCATCGCTACGAAGATTATCGGCAGATGTACGCCGCCCGGGCTGACCAGGGGGGAGGGGTCATTCTCTCGCAGATTCATGAGATGGATCTTATCTACTGGTTCTTCGGCCTGCCGAACAGCATTGTCACCCATGGCGGCCAACTCAGTGGCCTTGAGATCGATGTCGAAGACACCGCTTCCTCACTGATGCGCTGTGGTAATGAAGGCCATTCCTTCCCGATTCTGCTGCATCAGGACTATCTGCAACGCCCGCCTGTACGCAGTTTCAAGATCGTCGGTGATGGGGGGTACGCTGAAATCGATCTGCTGGCTAACCGGATGAAGGTGTACGACGCCGAAGGCCAGTTGAGCGAAGAGGATGATTTCCAAGGGTTTGTACGCAACGATATGTTCCTGGCGCAGGCTCGGCACTTCCTGGAGTGCGTGCGCGGTACGGCCACACCGGCAGTAAGTCTCCATGATGGGTTGCAGAGTTTGCGCCTGGCCCTGGCAGCGCTTCGCTCCCTCAAAGAGGGGCGTGAGGTTCAGTTGAGCGAGGTGAATATTCATGGCTGATATGGAAAGTTTGTTCCGTCTCGATGATCGCGTGGCTGTTATCACCGGTGGGGCCGGACTGCTTGGTTACCAGCATGCGGCAACCATCGCGGGCCTTGGTGGCGTGCCGGTCTTGCTGGATATCAATGGGCAGGGATTGGCAGATAATGCCGCACGGCTGGCCGAGGAGACCGGTTGCCAAGCGCTCACCATAGCGGCGGATATCACTGATCTGGACGCTCTCAAGGAAGCGGCTAAACACCTCATGGGAAGTCACGGTCGGGTGGATATTCTCATCAACAATGCAGCACGTAACCCAAAAGTGGAAAGTGCGGCTGACAAAGACTTTTCTCGACTTGAGCACTTTCCCTGGGAGCAGTGGCAGCTTGATCTGGACGTGGGGCTCGGCGGCGCCTTCAATTGCGCCAAGGTGTTTGGCGTCGAAATGGCGAATCGGGGACGGGGGGTGATAGTCAATATCGCGTCGGATCTTGGAGTGATCGCCCCAGACCAGCGGCTGTATCGAATCGAAGGGCGCAGCCCTGATCAGCAACCGGTTAAACCTGTAACTTATTCGGTGGTTAAGCACGGCTTGATCGGGCTCACCAAATACCTGGCGACTTACTGGTGCGAGCAGGGCGTTCGCTGCAATGCGCTTTCTCCTGGCGGTGTCTATGCGGGGCAGAATGACGTCTTCGTCAGCAAACTGACCCAGCTGATACCTCTTGGGCGCATGGCCGAGGCCGATGAGTATCGTGGTGCCATTGCTTTCTTGTGCTCCGATGCATCCTCCTACATGAATGGAACCAATCTGGTAATCGATGGGGGGCGCAGTACATGGTGAATCGCGATTTTATTGCAAGGCATTGCATCTGCTGTGACAGCCAAAGGTTAGAGCGCTCACCCGCCGTGCTCATGCCCTTTGTAGCCCAGCGTGTCTTTGGGCACGAACCTGTGGAAATTACGTCGGACTGGGGGTTGCGAGATCTCCGACAGGGCATGGCGTACACCTTGTGCGCTTCGCTGCAATGCCAGGATTGCGGTGCGCTGTTTCTCGATTACCGCTTTACCGACGAGCAGATGGCAGCGCTCTACCACAACTATCGTGACGATGAATACAACGCTCAGCGCATCCGCTTCGAGCCGGGCTACGCCAACGTGGTGCCACATTATCACCAGCGCGCGGCCTACCTCGACAAGGTGGAGGCGTGGCTTGCGGCCCGTCTCCCGCAATCCCCGGCGGTATTGGACTGGGGTGGAGACACGGGTATAAATAGCCCGTTCCGTGAACGGCATCACTTGTTGCACATCCATGACATTTCCGGGGTGGAGCTCGTCCCGGGGGCTGAGCGAGCCGATCTCGAACTCATAGGCCAGACACGCTACGACCTGGTGACCTGCAGTCAGGTACTTGAGCACGTTTCCTTCCCGTCGGCTGTGGTCGAGCAAATGTTGCCAGCGCTGCGCGCGGACACGCTGCTCTATCTCGAGGTGCCACATGAGAGCCTGATGCGTGAGCATCCTGGCAGCCTGGAGCTTGCGCCTCTCAAGCGACATTGGCACGAACACGTCAACTTCTTCAGCGAGGCGTCCATGCGTCGTTTACTCGAACGCCTTGGCCTTGTGGTGGAAGATGTGCTGCTTCTGCCGGTAGACGTGGGCTGGACGCGTGGTGAGGTAATGGGTGTGTTGGCGAGGTTGGCCTGAGATGCAACTGTTGATGCAGGTAGCACCCCGTAATCGGGTGATCGCCGAGGATCTCGAGCAGATCTTTACACGGCCAGAGGACTGGGAGCGCTTTGCTGGCAAGCATGTGCTGATCGCCGGTGCGACAAGCTTCCTGGCGGCTTATCTGGTCGAGTTTTTTGCAACGCTGAGCGAGCGCTGGCCTCAGCGGCCGGTCACGATTCATGCATTGGCCCGTAGCAGGGACAAACTGAACCGGCGCTTTGCGCATTTGATGGACCAGACCTGGTTTTGTCCCATCATCCAGGACGTGTGCAATCCTCTTCCGCCAATGGAGCAGGTGGATTTTATCGTCCATGCCGCGGGTGCTGGTAGTCCCCGGCAGTATCTGGCGGATCCTATCGGTACAGCCCGTTCCAACATCATTGGGACTCTCAATTTGCTGGAGCTTGCCAGGGTCCATCGCGCGCGCTTGATGTTCATGAGCAGTGGTGCTGTCTATGGGCATGGTGATAGCGGCAAGCCAATTACCGAAAGTGACTTTGGCGCCCTCGATCCGTTGGATGTGTCTGCCTGTTATGGCGAAGGCAAGCGAATGGCGGAAACCTTGTGCGCCGACTATCACCGTCAGCATGGGGTGGCTGCGGTGATAGCCAGGATCTCTCATACATATGGCCCCGGCATCGCACTGGATGATGGTCGTTCGTTCGCTGATTTCGTGGCCGATGCTCTGGCTGGGCGCGATATCGTGCTCAATAGCGATGGTTCTGGGAGTCGTCCGTTCTGCTATGTGGGTGACGCAACCGCTGCGTTCTTGATGCTGCTGCTACGAGGGGAGGGCGGCAACGCCTACAACGTAGGCCTGGATCACGAGACGACGATTCTTGAGTTGGCAAGATTGATCGCCCAGTTGTCGCCGACTCCGGGTCTGAAGGTGATGCATCAACCCCCCAGTGCTGATCGGCAGGCGCTGTTTCGTTCCGGTGGCCACTTCGATCTTTCAAAAATGGAGCGGTTGGGGTGGCGGCCGAAAGTCATGCCAGAAGAAGGTTTTGCCCGGACGCTGCGCTATTTCATCCAGCGCTGACCGGTTCTCAAGAAAATAACTGTTTAGTGCTGCGGCATACCTGGAGCGCTCGCCGGCCGATGGCCGCTGCATTCCGGAGGTTGGTCCGCACAGCAGAGCCCCGGTGGCGGGGAGCTAAATCGATAGAGGTTCATCCATGCTCGCACCTACAGCCATGAAATACGGTCTTATCACCAATGTGATGGTTTTTGGCCATCTGACGGCGGGGAGCCGACATAACATCGGTGACGATATCCAGACCCACGCAGTCGAGCACCTGTATGCGTGCATGGGAATTCCGGCCGAGCAGATTGTTCGCCTGAATCGTTATGAGTTTCACGATTACGATGGTCGTCATGGCTACATCCTCATGCCGATGTGCGGCTACTTCACGCTGGGCAATGCGCAAAGTCCACTGCCTCTGTCTCCCTACATCATTCCGGTCTACTTCAGCTTTGGCCTGTCCAGTGATGTTGAGGAGCCCGCAGATCTGGAGCATTTTCGCCGTCACGAGCCTATTGGTACCCGGGATGAGCGAGTCATGCATATGTTTCGCGAGCGTGGTATCAGCGCATTCACCTCAGGGTGCTTGACCATTACCTTCCCGCTGCGTCAAAAGACGCCGGAGCATGGCAAGGTCTTTCTGGTCGATGTTCCCGATGCTTTGCTCGAGTATGTGCCTGTTGAGCTGGCCGACAGGGTGGAACGTGTTACCCATATGTATCCGTTCGAAAAGATTCCCTCGGACCAAGAGGAGGCAGAGCGCTTCGATGCGATGACACGCGAACTCTGTCAGCGCTATGCCGATGAAGGCGCTCTGGTGGTGACCAGTCGTTTGCACTGCGCGGCTCCTTGCATCGCCATGGGGATTCCAACCATTGTGGTTGCCCATAACATCAGTGATCGATTCGCTTGGCTGGATCGCTATGTCAGGATCTATACCGAAGAAAGCTTTAGCGAAATCGACTGGCAGCCCGTGGTGCCTGATATCGAGCAGGCCAAGCAAATGATTCGTGACGCGGCGGCTCGTCAGATTGAGGCAGCCAGAGCCCGGTGGGCGCCTTTAGCGGAAATCAGCACTTTTTATGAAACTCGTGAACGCAGCCAGTACAACCACCTCATGGTTGAGGCGCTCGATCGTTTGTTGCCCCAAGAGCCGTCGGCCTTGCGTTTTGCGTTCTGGGGGGCCAATACCCACGGCGTGCGCCTGAGCCGAGCCTTGCGTGAGATGCGCCCAGGCAGCGAGTTGGTGGCTGTGGTCGATGAGTTCCTCGAAACCAAGCGGTTTTGCGGGGTACCGGTTGTTCGCTCATCCGCGCTGGATGAGTTGCGCGAAGCGGGGGTGTACGTCTTCATCTCCACGTATGCAGGGCGTGATTACGCATTGAGTCGCCTGCAAGAAAAAGCGGTGAAACATGGCTGCCTTTTCGATGATCTGCTCACCTTTCATGCGCTCTCCTGAGCACAAGTTGCCGATGGCGTCGAAGTCGAAGACCGCCATAGGCAAGGCATTCTTTGCCCGTGATATGCCAAATTTACACGTTAGAGGTACATACGATGCGCCGTGAGCTATTTTCAAAGCGACCGCAACCTTACTACATTTATGCGCCCGACTACCGTCGCAGTTCGGCAGGCATTCGCGTGTTGCACATGCTTTGCGATGCGCTCAACCGGTCCGGACAAGAGGCCTATGTCACGGCTGCGGTGCTAAATCCTGACCTGATGACGCCACGTTTGAGTGCCGACATTATCGCGCGACACGATGCGCAGGGGCTCTCACCGATTGTGATTTACCCGGAGATCATCGACGGGAATCCACTTAACGGTAATACGGTGGTTCGTTATCTGCTAAATCGTCCTGGGTTCTTGCATGGACAAGGGCTATACGACGAGGATGACATTCTTTTCTCCTATACCAAGCCGCTGTTGCTCCCAGGAATGAGCGACGACCGGGTGCTTTATCTTCCTGGGCCTGACCTTACCGTCTTCTGCCCGCCAGCAGATCCCGCCAAACGAATTCCGGGAAAGGTTTGCTATTACCAGGGGCGTAGTGGCCAGGCCCCTATTGATCCCGCGTTGCTGCCGGCTGACGCGATCGAAATTACCTCCCGTTGGCCTCAAAGTTGGGAGGAGTTGGCGGACCTGTTCCAGCAGTGCGAATACTTTTACTGCACTGAAGCCTCGGCCCTGGCAGGGGAAGCCGCGCTTTGCGGGTGCCTGGGCGTTGTAATACCAAACGAGTGGGCGCCGCTCAAGCTGGAAAGTACTGCCTATGGCGTCGCTTGGGGGACCGAGCCTGCCGAAATTGACAGGGCTCGCTCCACTAATCATTTGTTGCGTGAGCGACTGTTGAAAGCTCAAGTGGACTTCTGGCCGGCATTGGACCACTTTATTGAACTGACCCAAAAAGTCGCCATCAAGCGCGCGGGTCGGTCGGACAAGCACCAACTGCGAGGCTGGCTCGAGGGGCGCGTTCCAACAGCGGTACAGCAGCGGTTGATTGATGAGCGCCTGGAGACACGTCAGGGGCCGAGTATCGCCGTGCTGATCCTTGATACCGAGAATGATGGTTCGCGCCTGCTGCAAACCATCAACAGCCTGGGGGTCGAACCTAATCTCTACCCCGCCGTGCGCATTATCGCATTGACGACAGGAGACATCCCGTTCACGCCTGCGGATGCCAAGTTGCGCTTCTTCGGTCTTGATCGCGAGCGTCCATTGATCAGCATTGATCACGCCCTGCGTGAAGTAGTTCCCGATTGGTTCATGGTGGTCGAGGCGGGTTGCACCTTTACTGCCAGTGGGTTGCTGATCAGTGCCCTGGAATTGCAGGACGCACCTGCCTGTCGTGCCATCTACGGTGATGAGTGCGTTCTTCAACCTACGGGAGAAATGAGTGTCGCACTGCGCCCCGCGCTTAACCTTGATCTCCTGCTCAGCTTTCCTGCCGCTAATGCTCGCCACTGGCTCTTCAATCGCAAGACTTGGTTGGAGTTGGATGGCTTCCGTGAAGAGGCAGGTGTTGCCTATGAGTTCGACTACATTCTGCGCCTGATCGAAACGGGTGGTTTTGAGGGTATCGGGCATGTCAACGAACCGATATTGATCAGTGATGTTCGACCACTCGTCGATTGCCCGCAAGAGCGGGAGGTGATCTTGCGTCACCTGCAAACTCGCGGGTTCCAGCAGGGGCAGGTCAATTCGTCGCTTGCGGGTCGTTACGAGATCGATTATGGAATTTGTGACGGAGAGCGGGTCACTATTCTGATCCTGTTGCAGAACGATAGCCCGGGGTTGATTCAGCGCTGTCTGGACAGCCTGCTGGAGAAGACATCCTATCCCTATTATGAGGTTCTCCTGCTAGTCCAGGACATCAGCGACGTCGCGCTGCGCAATTGGGTGCAGGGTATCGAGGATATGGGCGTGGGAGGGATGCGTGTCCTGCGTTTCGCCCCAGGGCTCTCTTGCGCGCAGGTTCGTAACATGGCTGCGGAGCATGCGCAGGGGGACTTCCTGCTCTGGCTGGATGAAGGCGTTGCAGTGCTTGAGCCGGATTGGTTGCATCAGTTGATTAACCACGGATCGCGCCAGGAGGTTGGGGCGGTGAGCGGAAAGCTGATTGCACCCGATCAGACAATTGGTCTGGCAGGTATCGTCCTGGGGCTGAACGATTCGGTGGGCAAGGCTTTCGAGGGGCTGCCCATGGAGGCGCCGGGTTACCTGCACAGGCTACAGGTCGATCAGAACTATGCGGCATTGAGTGGTAAATGCCTGTTGCTGCGCAAGCACCTGTTTGTGGAAATGGGAGGTTTCGATGAGACGCCAGAATTGCAGCGCTGGGCGGATATTGATCTGTGCCTGCGTCTCAATCGTGCCGGTTACCTGAATGTGTGGGCTGCTCGGGTGCTGCTGTTGTTGAGCGAGAGTCCAGGCGCAAAGGCCTCCAGCGAAGAGCTGGAGGCGCTGCACGAGCGGTGGTTGCCGCTGTTGGCTCACGACCCTGCCGGTAACGACAATATGTCGCTTAAAGGCAAGGGCTTCGATCTTGAGTCAGAAATGAGTCTTAGCTGGCGGCCGCTGACGTGGCGTCCATTGCCGGTCGTGCTTGCTCATCCGGAGGGTAGCGAGTCGTCCAGCGACTACCGTGTTTTGCAGCCGTTCAACGCGTTGGTGCGTGATGGCGAGATTGAAGGGGCGGTAACCGGCAGGCTGCTCAATACGGTCGAGCTCGAGCGTTATGCCCCTGACTCGATCGTCTTGCAGCGTCCTGTGCTTGAGGAGCAGATCGAGGCCCTGCGACGTAGCGGTAAGTTCTCGCGAGCGTTCAAGGTCGTAGACCTGGATGCGCATTTCCCAAGCCATATCGTGAATGATGCGCAAGCTTTCGAAGCTACGCTCCACAGTCTTCACCGCGGGCTTGCTTTCGCTGATAGGCTGATCGTCGGCACAGAAGCGCTGGCTGATATCTTTTCCAGCGTGCACGGTGATGTAAGGGTAATTGAGAACCGGTTGCCGCCCGAGCACTGGAGTGGATTGGTAAGTCGGCGCGGCATGGGCCGTCAGCCCCGGGTGGGGTTGGTCGGTGATATCGATAACGCCGGCCTGCTGGAACTGATAAGCGGTGTGGTCAAGGCGCTGGCGGGGACGGTTGAGTGGGTGCTGTTGGGTGAGTGTCCGCCAGAGTTGCGTCCATACATCCACGAAATCTACGCGCTGGAAAGTGTCATGCACTATCCCCAGGCCCTTGCGCGTCTTGATCTAGACCTTGCACTGGCGCCGTTGGCGCTTGGCGTGCTCAATGAATGCAAGGGGAACCAGCGTCTGTTGGAGTTCGGGGCTTGTGGCGTGCCTGTGGTGTGCAGCGATGTTCGTGCGTATCAGGGAGGGCTTGCGGTGACGCGAGTACCGAACCGTGCGGGTGAGTGGGTTGATGCCATTAATATGCACCTGAATGATCCTGCTGCCAGTGCCGCCAACGGGATTCAGCTCAAGATGCAGGTTCTGCAGGAATGGATGCTTGACGACCGTTCTCTCGCAAGCTGGCGTGAGGCCTGGCTGGCAGGTTGACCTCGGATGAGTTGGCGTTCCGGCTGACTCTGTAAGAAAAGGCGTCTCGACTTCGTTCGAGGCGCCTTTTTTGCTAATGGGGGTTAGGGGTACCTTTGCGGGCTCTCGCATTTGAGCCGACAAAACGCGTGACTCAAGAGTCACTGCGGGCATCTTCACTGTTATCATCGCGTTATCTGAAAACGACTGCGCGCTCGACCTGTCGTCAGCTGACCTGTTCCCGCTTGCTCTACAGGTCGGTGCCGTAGCGCGTACTTTGCTGTCACTGAATTGGGAAGCCATATGATTGGCATCAAAAGCATCGCCAGTTACGTACCTGTCGAAGGCGTCGACAACTACGCCCAGGGCGCGAAATTTGGCAAAGACCAGGATTTCATCTTCGGTAAGATCGGCTCGACCTTCCTGCCACGCAAGGGTGTCGACCAAGAGACCTCCGATCTTTGTGTCGAGGCTGCCCGCACGTTGTTTGCCGCCAACCCGGCGCTTGATCCGGCAATCATCGATATCGTCATCGTAGTCACCCAGAACGGCGATGCCGAAGGGCTGCCGCATACGGCGGCCATCGTGCAGCACAAGCTGGGTCTGCCCACTGCCGTTGCCGCCTTCGACGTATCCCTGGGCTGCTCGGGTTATGTCTACGGCCTTTATGCAATGAAAGGTTTCATGGAGGCTGCGGGCCTGAAGAACGGCTTGCTGCTCACCGCCGATCCTTATTCAAAGATCGTCGATCCTGAGGATCGCAATACCACCATGCTGTTTGGTGATGCCGCCACCGCCACCTGGATGGGTGAGAATGCCGCCTGGCAACTGGGCAAATCGCTGTTCGGTAGCGATGGTGCCGGTGCCGAGCACCTGCGGACCACTGATGGCAAGTTCTTCATGAATGGCCGCCAGGTGTACAACTTTGCCCTGGTCAAGGTGCCGGCCCACCTGCAGCAGTTGCTCGAGAGCAGCGGGTTGCAGGCTGACAATGTCGACCTCTACTGTCTGCATCAGGGGAGCGCGGCGATCGTGGATGCGGTTGCCCAGCGCTTCGACGAAGGGCGCCACCGCGAGAAGTTCATCAAGGACATGGTCGAGACCGGCAATACGGTATCTTCCAGCATCCCGTTGCTGCTCGAGAAGCATGTGCTCGGGTCGCAGTACAAGCGGGTTGCATTGAGTGGTTTTGGTGTGGGTCTGTCCTGGGGGTCGGCGATCATTGAGTGCAGCAGCTGATCCCGCCCGCGTTTTTACGTAAGGCGCTGACTCTTTCGGGTCGGCGCTTTTTATTTCCAGTGCTGGCTTCCTGGCGTCAAACCCCTGATTTCATTGGGGTGGCAGGGTGCCAGTAAAAAAATTGAGAATTCGCCCTAAAGCAAACTGCCCTGACGACGATAAACATTACGAAGGTTCTCTAGGCCACCTACCCGGCGAATTGCCAAGGCCGGAAGCCGTAGTACCCAATCCAACGAGGAATTCGTCATGGCTTTGACTGTAAACACCAACACCACCTCTCTGGGCGTTCAGAAGAACCTGAACCGTGCTTCCGACGCACTCAGCACTTCGATGACCCGTCTGTCCTCCGGCCTGAAAATCAACAGCGCCAAAGACGACGCCGCCGGCCTGCAGATCGCTACCCGCATGACCTCGCAGATCCGTGGTCAGACCATGGCTATCAAGAACGCCAACGACGGTATCTCCATCGCCCAGACCGCTGAAGGCGCGATGCAAGAGCAGACCAACATGCTGCAGCGTATGCGCGAACTGGCACTGCAGTCGCGAAACGACTCCAACAGCACCGAAGACCGTGCCGCTCTGGACAAAGAGTTCCAGTCGCTGGCTTCGGAACTGACCCGTATCGCCAACAGCACCCAGCTGAACGGCAAGAACCTGCTGGACGGTTCGGCTTCGACCATGACCTTCCAGGTTGGCTCGAACACCGGTGGCATCAACCAGATCAGCATCAACCTGAGCCAGAAGTTCGACGCCACTTCCCTGGGCATCGCTTCGACCGTCAACATCCAAGGTTCGACCAGCGCCCTGGCCGAAACCAACTACAGCGCCGCCGTTACCGCGATCGACAAGGCTCTGCAGACCATCAACACCAACCGTGCTGACCTGGGTGCCGCCCAGAACCGTCTGACCAGCACCATCAACAACCTGCAGAACATCAACGAGAACGCCGAAGCTGCTCGTGGCCGTGTACAGGACACCGACTTCGCTGCTGAAACTGCCCAGCTGACCAAGCAGCAGACTCTGCAACAGGCTTCGACCTCGGTTCTGGCCCAGGCCAACCAGCTGCCATCGGCAGTCCTGAAGCTGCTGGGCTAATCTGCCTGATAGCTGATGGCGGGGGAGTGCTCTCCAGGCGCTTCCCCGCCTTTTCATTGTGAGGTGGTGGACATGGACATGAGCGTCAAGCTGAACCTGTCTTACCCGGCTGCGCGCACGGCTGAGCAAGTTGCCGAAAAGCCGGTCGCCCGGTCGGATATTCCCGGCGACAGCGAAAAAAGGCAGGATTCGACCAGGGTGCAGGGCGCTGAAAAGGTCCAGGCTGCCGACAAGGTCAAGGAAGCTGTTTCGGAAATCGAGAAGTTTCTCAAGGAAACACGACGTAACCTGGAGTTCTTCACCGATGAAGAGTCCGGTAAGATCGTGGTCAAAGTCATCGCCAGTGAAACAGGTGAGTTGATTCGACAGTTGCCCTCTGAAGAGGCCTTGCGGATCGCCCATAGCCTGAGCGATGTCAAAAGTATTCTGTTCGACGCCAAGGTCTGATTGGCGGCGAGCGCAAACAGGTGATTCAAGTCGGCCTCGCAGGAGCGGGGCGGGCCTATCGAAGAGAGGAGCGACAGCATGGCAAGCCCGATTACTACCAACACGGGTGCGGGCTACGGGCTCGATATCAAGAACATCGTCAGTGTGCTGGTGAATGCCGATACTGCGGCCAAGGCCAACCAGATTGCTCGGCAGTCGAGCAACAACTCCGCGATGATTTCCGGTATCGGCTCCCTGCGCAGCGCCCTCACGGCGTTCCAGGACGCCATGAAGAAGCTTAACGACAAGAATGCGCCAGCGTTCAATGCCTTTGCAGGCACTTCTGCCAACGAGAACGTTGTCAAGATCAAGTCCAGTAACTCGGCGGTTGCCGGCAACTACGATATCAAGGTAGATCAGTTGGCTACTGGCTCCAAGGTCGCCAGCCAGCAGTTCGCGGGTGGGGCCTCCACGGCGATCAGCGCCGGGGAGCTGACCGTCAGCCAGAACGGCAAGGACTACAAGATCAATGTTGCCAGCGGTGCCACGCTGCAGAGCGTGCGTGACCAGATCAACAAAGAGATGGGCGCCAAGGGTATCACCGCCAACATCATCAACGAAGCAGGTGGTTCGCGACTGGTGTTCAGTTCCACCACCACCGGCAAGGGCAGTGATATTTCCGTTGGCGGTATCCCGGAGCTGGCCATCGATGGTACCCAGAAAATTTCCGGGAGTGGCGCGGGTTACATCACTGGCTTGGCCCAGGATGCGCAGTTCTCCATCGACGGTTTGTCGCTGACTAGTTCGAAGAATACCGTCGACCAGGCTGTCAGTGGTCTGACGCTCGAGCTCACGGGCGTATCTGCCAAGGATACAACCACGAAGGTTACCGTGGCGCAGGACAACGAAGGGCTGAAGAAGTCGGTGCAGTCGTTCGTCGACGCGTACAACACTCTGCAGAAGGCTGTCACCGCGCTCGTCACGCCGACCAAGGACGCCAACGGCAACGTCACCAGTCTGGGCCCGCTGACCAACGATCCGACTACTCGATCATTGCTTGCCGATGTTCGCAAGGTGCTGACGGAAACCGGCGCGGGTGACAAGTTGACCACGCTCAGCCAGTTGGGGATCAATACCCAGAAGGATGGCACCCTTGAATTCAACAGCACCAAGTTTACCGCAGCGCTGAACGACAAGAAGTTGGGCCCTGAAATCCAGGAGCTGTTCACGGGCGCCAATGGTCTGTTCGAGCGGATGAACAAGGCGATCGATCCGTACAACGCCACTGGTGGGTCGCTGGATACTCGCAAGAGCAACCTCGATAAGGTGGCCCGAAACCTGGAGAACCAGAAGACGGCATTGGATCGTCGCACCGAGTTGCTGACTACCTCGCTGACCAAGAAATTCTCCGCGCTCGACACCGCCCTGGCCAAGATGAAGAAGCAGGGCGAGCAGATCACCTCGATCTTCGAGGCCATGAACGCCCAGGCCAAGAAGTCCTGATCGATCTAGCATGACAAAAGCCCGGCAGCGCTACACAGGCGTGCCGGGCTTTGTCTTTTCTGGCTAAAGTTTTTTGACGTGGCGGCGATACAAGAGGTATATGCACCTTTTCGCTGCAACGAGGTAGATCCATGAACCCGATGTTGGCCCTTCGGCAATACCAGAAAGTCAATGGCGCGGCACAGACTTCCGAAGCCAGTCCGCACCGTCTGGTGCAAATGCTCATGCAGGGTGGTCTGGACCGCCTGGCCCAGGCAAAGGGCGCCATTGCCCGCAAGGATATCGCTCAAAGGGGCATCCTGATCGGCAAGGCCATCGATATCATCGGTGGCCTGCGCGAGGGTCTCGACCTGGAAAACCATGCCGACAGCCTGGCCGACCTGGACAACCTGTACACCTACATGAGCCGTCGCCTGATTGAGGCGAACGTCAAGAACGACCCCGAGATCATCGACGAAGTCGCGCGGCTGCTGATCACGGTCAAGGAAGGCTGGGATGCGATCGGCGAGCAGCTGCCGACGCCCTGAAGCAGGAGGTTGTCATGAGTGAGGTAATCGATCGTATCGACCAGACCCGCGAGTTGCTGCTGGCCGCCTTGGCCAGCCGTGATTGGGATGCGGTGGGCGAACTAGATCTTGAATGCCGTCTGTGTGTTGAAGACGTGCTGGCCGAGGCCTTGTCTAACGAGGATGAGGTTCGCGCAAGCCTGGAGCAGCTGCAGGGTGTCTATCGGCAGCTAATTGAAGTTGCAAGTGGCGAGCGTCAATCGGTAGTCGACGAGATGGCGAAGATCCGTCAGGCAGAAAACGCGACAAAGGTATACCATTTGTTCACCTGACCACAGGTGACACAAAAATCAGCGCGCCATAAATTTGACTGTGTGCCGTTTTTTGACTTTACTAGTGGCTGTTTTCGAAATTCAGACGTCCGAACACTGACCATTCAGTCGGAATGATGTCGTGCACGCCTTCGGGCGCCGATATGACTAGGGAAGTTGCTATTGCATGTGGCGTGAAACCAAGATTCTCCTGATCGATGACGACAGCGAACGCCGCCGCGATCTGGCGGTGGTCCTGAATTTTCTCGGCGAAGAAAACCTGTCCTGCTCCAGCGACGACTGGCAGCAGGTGGTCGAGGGTTTGTCTTCCAGCCGTGAAGTGCTGTGTGTCCTCATCGGTACCGTAAATGCCCCGGCCAGCGTGCTGGGGCTCCTTAAGACAGTGGCCGGGTGGGATGAGTTCCTTCCGGTTCTGCTTCTGGGTGAAATTTCTTCTGCGGACTTCCCCGAGGACCTGCGCCGTCGTGTGCTGTCCAACCTCGAGATGCCGCCGAGCTACAGCCAGTTGCTCGACTCCCTGCACCGTGCCCAGGTCTATCGCGAGATGTACGACCAGGCCCGCGAGCGCGGTCGTCAGCGCGAGCCCAACCTGTTCCGCAGCCTGGTGGGTACCAGTCGTGCCATCCAGCATGTGCGGCAGATGATGCAGCAGGTCGCTGACACCGATGCCAGTGTGCTGATCCTTGGCGAGTCCGGCACCGGCAAGGAAGTGGTGGCGCGCAACCTGCACTACCACTCCAAGCGCCGCGAGGCACCCTTCGTCCCGGTCAACTGCGGGGCGATCCCGGCGGAGTTGCTCGAAAGCGAATTGTTCGGTCACGAGAAGGGCGCCTTTACTGGCGCGATAACCAGCCGTGCCGGGCGTTTCGAGCTGGCCAACGGCGGTACGTTGTTCCTCGACGAGATCGGCGACATGCCGCTGCCGATGCAGGTCAAGCTGCTGCGCGTACTGCAGGAGCGCACCTTCGAGCGGGTCGGCAGCAACAAGACCCAGAGCATCGATGTGCGCATCATCGCTGCGACGCACAAGAACCTCGAGACCATGATCGAGGACGGGACCTTCCGCGAAGATTTGTATTACCGGCTGAACGTGTTCCCTATCGAGATGGCGCCGTTGCGTGAGCGGGTGGAAGATATCCCGCTGCTGATGAACGAGCTGATCTCGCGCATGGAGCACGAGAAGCGCGGTTCGATCCGCTTCAACTCCGCGTCGATCATGTCGTTGTGCCGCCACGGCTGGCCGGGCAACGTCCGCGAGCTGGCCAACCTGGTGGAGCGCATGGCGATCATGCATCCGTACGGGGTGATCGGTGTGGCGGAGCTGCCGAAGAAGTTCCGCTACGTCGATGATGAAGACGAGCAACTGGTGGACAGCCTGCGCTCCGACCTGGAAGAGCGCGTGGCGATCAACGGCCATGCGCCGAATTTCGCCAACCACGCCATGCTGCCGCCGGAAGGTTTGGACCTTAAGGACTACCTCGGCAGCCTGGAGCAAGGCCTGATCCAGCAGGCGCTGGATGATGCCAATGGCATCGTTGCGCGTGCTGCAGAGCGTCTGCGTATCCGTCGGACCACGCTGGTCGAGAAGATGCGCAAGTACGGCATGAGCCGGCAAGGTGGCGAGGACCAGGCCGACGAGTGACGCTTGCTCGCCAGGGGTCGCGATGCGGCCCCGGGCGTTGACGTCGATCAGCGTGCAATGCTGCCTGGTGTCATTGTCCCCATCTTCGGCACGGCTATTGCTACACCGCAGGCAACATACCGTTTTTATGACGGTCAGCCATGCGAGAGAGCACGATGCCCCAGGCCGCCCACCGTTCCCCAGCCCCCGATTTGCGAGGGCATACCCCGCTTGAGCAGGAGAGCCGGCAGGGTCTTGAGCAGGCGTTCGCCCTGTTCGATCAGGTCTCCAGCCAGTTGAGCCACTCCTACAGCATGCTTGAGTCGCGGGTCAGCGAGCTCAAGGGCGAGTTGGCAGTGGTCAGTGCCCAGCGCATGGCCGAGCTGGACGAGAAAGAGCGCCTGGCCAACCGTCTGCAGAACTTGCTCGATCTGCTGCCTGGCGGGGTGATCGTCATCGATGGTGAGGGCTGTGTGCGCGAGGCGAATCCGGCGGCTCGCGAGCTGCTGGGTGAACCTTTGACCGGGCTGCTGTGGCGCCAGGTGATTGCGCGCAGTTTCGCGCCGCGCGAGGACGACGGTCATGAGGTTTCCTTGCGTGACGGGCGTCGTTTGTCCATTGCCACCCGCTCTCTGGATGCCGAGCCCGGGCAGTTGGTGCTGCTCAATGACCTGACCGAAACGCGTCGCCTTCAGGGCCAGTTGGCGCGACACGAGCGTCTGTCTTCGTTGGGGCGCATGGTTGCCTCCCTCGCGCATCAGATTCGCACGCCCTTGTCGGCCGCGATGCTCTATGCCAGCCACTTGGCGGACCCGGAGCAGGCGTTGGCCTGCGACACGCGCCTGCGTTTTGCCGGCAATCTCAAGGAACGCCTGCACGAACTGGAGCATCAGGTTCGCGACATGCTGGTGTTCGCCCGTGGCGAGCTGCCACTCAATGATCGAGTCAGCCCCAAGGGGTTGTTCCAGGCCTTGCAGCAAGCCGCTCACTCCCATGTGCAGGGGCATGCGGTGCGCTGGCAATGTGATACCCATCTGGGAGAACTGCTGTGCAACCGCGATACGCTGGTGGGTGCATTGCTCAACCTGATCGAAAATGCCGTGCAGGCCGGTGGCGAGTCGGCGCGTTTGAAGATTCATCTGCTGCGCCGCGAAAACGCTGTGCACCTGTGTGTCAGCGATGCAGGCAGTGGTATCGATAGCCAGTTGTTGGCGCGTTTGGGGGAGCCGTTTTTGACCACCAAGTCCACGGGTACCGGGCTGGGGGTGGCTGTGGTCCAGGCAGTGGTGCGGGCGCACCGCGGTACGCTGCGCCTGCGTTCCCGGGTGGGGCGCGGTACATGCGCCACCGTGGAGCTGCCATTGATCGGTGTTCAGGAGGAGGCGGGGCAATGACGATGAAGGTGCTGCTGGTCGAGGATGACCGAGTCCTGCGCCAGGCGCTGGCCGACACCCTGGAGATCGGCGGCCTCGCTCACCGTGCAGTTGGTAGTGCTGAGGAAGCGTTGCGGGCGGTCGCAGAGGAATCCTTTGCGCTGGTAGTCAGTGATGTGAACATGCCTGGAATGGATGGCCACGAGCTGCTGGCACAATTACGCCGTCACCACCCGCACTTGCCGGTGCTGCTGATGACGGCTCACGCGGCTGTGGAGCGTGCGGTGGAAGCCATGCGCCAGGGAGCGGTCGACTATCTGGTAAAACCATTCGAACCCAAGGCCTTGCTCGACCTGGTGGCACGCCATGCTGTCGGTGGCGGTGCCGTGGGTGACGAAGCGGGGCCTGTTGCCTGTGAGCCTGCCAGTCGGCAACTGCTGGAGCTGGCTGTAAGGGTTGCGCAAAGCGACTCGACGGTGTTGATTTCCGGCGAGTCGGGCACGGGCAAGGAAGTGCTGGCGCGATTCATACATCAGCAGTCGCGCCGAGCCGGGCAGGCGTTCGTGGCGATCAACTGCGCGGCGATTCCTGACAACATGCTCGAAGCCACGCTTTTCGGCCATGAGAAGGGTGCCTTTACCGGAGCCATCGCCGCGCAGGCTGGCAAGTTCGAGCAGGCGGACGGCGGTACCTTGCTGCTCGATGAGATCTCTGAAATGCCGCTAGGGCTGCAGGCCAAGTTGCTGCGTGTGCTGCAGGAGCGTGAGGTGGAGCGGGTAGGCGGGCGCAAGCCGGTGGTGCTGGATATTCGCGTGTTGGCTACCACCAACCGCGATCTGGCGGAGGAGGTTGCTGCCGGCCGCTTCCGGGAGGACCTGTACTACCGCCTATCGGTATTCCCCATGGCTTGGCGTGCATTGCGTGATCGGCCGGCCGACATCGTGCCGCTCGCAGAGCGTTTGCTGGCACGTCATGTCAGCAAGATGCACCACGCTCAGGTCAAGCTATCCGCTGAGGCGCGGGCGTGCCTGCAGGCTTACGCCTGGCCTGGCAACGTCCGCGAGTTGGATAATGCGCTGCAGAGGGCGTTGATCCTGCAGCAGGGCGGAGTGATCGAGGCGGCGGATTTTTGTCTGGCTGGCGCCATTCCATTGTCGGCATCCAAAGTGGCCACTATTGAGCCGGTATTTGCGGATTCTGGGGGTGAGGCCGGTGGGCTGGGTGATGACATGCGTCGCCACGAATACCAGATGATCATCGACACCTTGCGTGCCGAGCGCGGTCGTCGCAAGGAGGCGGCCGATCGTCTGGGGATCAGCCCTAGAACCCTGCGTTACAAGCTTGCGCAGATGCGTGATGCCGGGTTCGATGTCGAGGCCAGTCTGTTCGGCTGATACGTCCTTTTGAATGTTTTCTGAGTGGCTGGCACTTCTCTTGCTAGCTCCATCACTATTCGCTGCATGAGTGTCAAAAAAAGTGCGGCCGCCGGAGAGAGAAGTCCATGACCCAAGGTGTTGAATTCAATCGTCTGATGTTGGACATGCGCGCCATGCAGGCCGATGCCATGTCCCTGCCCAAGGTTGGCGCCGCGCCTGAGCTCGCGCCTGGGCAGAGCAGCTTTGCCGATATGCTCGGCCAGGCCATTGGCAAGGTGAATGAGGTTCAGCAGGCATCCAGCCAATTGTCCAGCGCTTTCGAAATTGGCAAGAGTGGTGTTGACCTGACTGACGTGATGATCGCCTCGCAAAAGGCTTCCGTGTCGTTCCAGGCACTTACCCAGGTTCGTAACAAGCTGGTGCAAGCGTACCAGGACATCATGCAGATGCCGGTATAAGGGCGAGAGTGAGTCATGGCCGAAGCAGTCGTCGATAACGCCCCCGCCAAGAGTGGCCCTCCAGCAGCCAAGCCGCCGCTGTTCGGCATGTCGTTCCTGGAAAACATTTCGCAGATGCCCATGCTGCGTCAGGTCGGCCTGCTGGTCGGGCTGGCGGCAAGCGTGGCCATCGGCTTCGCCGTGGTGCTCTGGTCGCAGCAGCCGGACTACCGCCCGCTCTATGGCAGCCTGGCGGGCATGGACACCAAGCAGGTGATCGATACCCTGACCACCTCCGACATCCCGTATCGCGTGGAGCCGAACTCCGGCGCGCTGCTGGTCAAGGCCGACGATCTCTCCCGTGCGCGTCTGAAACTCGCTGCGGCCGGCGTGGCGCCGAGCGATGGCAATGTCGGCTTCGAATTGCTCGATAAAGAGCAAGGGCTGGGTACCAGCCAGTTCATGGAAGCTACCCGTTACCGTCGCAGCCTTGAAGGCGAGCTGGCGCGTACGGTATCGAGCCTGAACAACGTCAAGGCAGCCCGTGTGCACCTGGCGATCCCGAAAAGTTCGGTGTTCGTGCGCGACGAGCGCAAGCCCAGTGCTTCGGTACTGGTCGAGCTGTATCCGGGGCGCGCCCTGGAAGCCGGCCAGGTGATGGCGATTGTCAATCTGGTGGCGACCAGTGTGCCGGAGCTGGACAAGTCCCAGGTGACCGTAGTCGACCAGAAGGGCAACCTGCTCTCCGACCAGTTGCAAGACACGGCCCTGAGCATGGCGGGCAAGCAATTCGACTACAGCCGTCGCATGGAAAGCATGCTCACTCAGCGTGTGCACAATATTCTGCAGCCAGTGCTGGGTAACGACCGCTACAAGGCAGAGGTGTCTACTGACGTCGACTTCAGTGCTGTCGAGTCCACCTCCGAACAGTTCAACCCCGACCAACCGGCGCTGCGCAGCGAGCAATCGGTCAATGAGCAGCGTGCCAGCAGCCAAGGGCCGCAAGGTGTGCCGGGGGCGTTGAGTAACCAGCCGCCGGCCGGTGCCTCTGCCCCTGAAAACGCTACCGCTGGCGCGACACCTGCCGGCGCGATTCAACCGGGCCAGCCGCTGGTGGACGCCAATGGCCAACAGATCATGGACCCGGCGACTGGCCAGCCGATGCTGGCGCCATACCCGAGCGACAAGCGCCAGCAAAGTACCAAGAACTTCGAACTGGACCGTTCCATCAGCCACACCCGCCAGCAGCAGGGTCGCCTGACCCGCCTGTCGGTAGCCGTGGTGGTGGACGACCAGGTCAAGCTGGACCCCGCCACTGGCGAAGCCACCCGTACCCCGTGGGGCGCCGAGGACCTGGCGCGCTTCACCCGCCTGGTACAGGATGCGGTAGGTTTCGATGCCAGCCGTGGCGACAGCGTTACCGTGATCAACGTGCCGTTCGCCGCCGACCGTGGCGACGAGCTGGTCGATATTCCGTTCTACTCGCAGCCCTGGTTCTGGGACATCGTCAAGCAAGTGCTGGGTGTGCTGTTCATCCTGGTGCTGGTGTTCGGCGTGCTGCGTCCAGTGCTCAACAACATTACAGGTGGCGGCAAGCAGGCGGCCACGGACAGCGACATGGAGCTGGGCGGCATGATCGGTCTGGATGGCGAACTGGCCAACGACCGCGTCAGCCTGGGTGGCCCGACAAGCATTCTGTTGCCGAGCCCGAGCGAGGGTTACGAGGCACAGCTCAACGCAATCAAGGGCCTGGTGGCCGAAGACCCGGGCCGCGTGGCCCAGGTCGTGAAAGAGTGGATCAACGCCGATGAGTGACAATCGAGCCATTACCGCCAAGCTGAGCCGCGTCGACAAGGCGGCCATCCTTCTGCTCTCGCTCGGCGAGACCGATGCCGCGCAAGTCCTGCGCCACATGGGGCCCAAGGAAGTGCAGCGGGTGGGTGTGGCCATGGCGCAGATGGGCAACGTCCATCGCGAGCAGGTCGAGCAGGTAATGAGCGAGTTCGTCGAAATCGTCGGCGACCAGACCAGCCTGGGCGTCGGTTCCGACGGCTACATCCGCAAGATGCTCAACCAGGCCCTCGGCGAGGACAAGGCCAACGGCCTGATCGACCGCATCCTGCTCGGTGGCAACACCAGCGGCCTGGACAGCCTCAAGTGGATGGAGCCGCGTGCCGTGGCCGATGTCATCCGCTACGAGCACCCGCAGATCCAGGCCATCGTGGTCGCCTACCTCGACCCCGACCAGGCCGGCGAGGTGCTGAGCAACTTCGACCACAAGGTGCGCCTGGACATCGTCCTGCGCGTGTCGTCGCTCAACACCGTACAGCCAGCGGCGCTCAAGGAACTCAACCAGATCCTCGAGAAGCAGTTCTCTGGCAACTCCAATGCCGCGCGCACCACCCTGGGTGGCATCAAGCGCGCCGCCGATATCATGAACTTCCTCGACAGTTCGGTGGAAGGCGCGCTGATGGACTCGATCCGCGAGATCGACAGCGACCTGTCGGAGCAGATCGAAGACTTGATGTTCGTCTTCAACAACCTGGCCGACGTCGACGACCGTGGCATCCAGGCGCTGCTGCGCGAAGTGTCGTCGGACGTGCTGGTGGTGTCGCTCAAGGGCGCCGACGAGCGGGTCAAGGACAAGATCTTCAAGAACATGTCCAAGCGTGCGTCCGAGCTGCTGCGCGACGACCTGGAGGCCAAGGGGCCGGTACGGGTCAGCGACGTGGAAACGGCGCAGAAGGAAATCCTCACCATCGCCCGCCGCATGGCCGAGGCCGGCGAGATCGTGCTTGGCGGCAAGGGCGCCGAGGAAATGATTTAAGCGGCAGGTTTCAAGCTGCAAGCGACAAGAAACAGCGGGTCAAGCAAGGGCTGCCGTTTCTTGCTGCTTGAAGCTTGATGCTTGCAGCTAAAGAGGTTTTTGAGCATGTCCACCACCGAACACCCCAGCGATCTGATCCGTGCCCGCGACCTTGAGGGCGTGGATGTCTGGTCGTTGCCTAGCTTCGATCCGGAGCCTGAACCCCAGCCTGAGCCTGAGCCGACCGTCGTCGAGGAAGAAGTCGAAGAGGTGCCGCTGGAGGAAGTCCAGCCCCTTACCCTCGAAGAGCTTGAGGCCATTCGCCAGGAGGCCTACAACGAAGGTTTCGCCACCGGCGAGCGGGAAGGCTTCCACAGTACCCAGCTCAAGGTTCGTCAGGAGGCCGAAGTGGCGCTGGCCGCCAAACTTGCGAACCTGGAACAGGTCATGAACCACCTGCTGGAGCCGATCGCCGAGCAGGACACGCAGATCGAAAAGGCGCTGGTGCTGCTGGTGGCGAACATGACCCGCCAGGTCATCGGCCGCGAGTTGCGCGCAGATTCCAGCCAGATCACCCATGTGCTTCGTGAGGCACTGAAGCTGCTGCCGATGGGCGCTGACAACATCCGTATCCATCTCAATCCCCAGGACTTCGAGCTGGCCAAGACCCTGCGCGAGCGCCATGAGGAAGATTGGAAGCTACTTGAGGACGAAGCCCTGCTGCCTGGCGGTTGCCGGATCGAAACCGCCCACAGCCGCATCGACGCGACCATGGAAACCCGTATCGAGAAGGCCGTGGCGCAGCTGTTCGACCAATCCCATGACCAGGCATTGCACCCCGCGGCGCCGGATATTCAGGTCGAACTCGATGAGCCCGCAGGTGAAGCCGATGCGCCTTGAACGCACCAGTTTCGGCAAGCGCCTTGAAGGCTACGCCGATGCGGTGAGGCTGCCTGAGCAGCCAATCGTCGAGGGCCGCCTGCTGCGTATGGTCGGCCTCACGCTTGAGGCCGAAGGCCTGCGGGCAGCAGTGGGTAGCCGCTGCCTGGTGATCAACGACGACAGCTATCACCCTGTGCAGGTCGAGGCCGAAGTCATGGGTTTTGCCGGTGGCAAGGTGTTCCTGATGCCGGTCGGCAGCATTGTCGGGCTGGCGCCCGGTGCCCGCGTGGTGCCGCTGGATGACAGCGGCCGCTTGCCGATGGGCATGAGCATGCTCGGGCGGGTGCTCGATGGCGCCGGCCGTGCGCTGGATGGCAAGGGCGGCATGAAGGCCGAGGATTGGGTGCCGATGGATGGCCCGGTCATCAACCCCCTGAACCGTGACCCGATCAGCCAGCCATTGGACGTGGGCATTCGCAGCATCAATGGCCTGCTTACCGTGGGTCGCGGCCAGCGTCTGGGGCTGTTCGCCGGTACTGGTGTGGGCAAGTCGGTGCTGCTGGGCATGATGACGCGTTTTACCGAGGCCGAAATCATCGTGGTGGGGCTGATCGGTGAGCGGGGCCGCGAGGTTAAGGAGTTCATCGAGCACATTCTTGGTGAAGAGGGGCTCAAACGTTCGGTGGTGGTGGCCTCGCCTGCGGATGATGCCCCGCTGATGCGCCTGCGGGCAGCCATGTACTGCACGCGAATCGCCGAATATTTCCGTGACAAGGGCAAGAACGTCCTGCTGTTGATGGACTCGTTGACCCGTTTCGCCCAGGCCCAGCGTGAGATCGCCCTGGCAATCGGCGAGCCGCCGGCCACGCGTGGGTATCCGCCGTCGGTGTTCGCCAAGTTGCCCAAGCTGGTGGAGCGTGCCGGTAATGGCGAGCCGGGCGGTGGCTCGATCACCGCGTTCTATACCGTGCTCTCCGAGGGCGACGATCAGCAGGACCCGATCGCAGACTCGGCGCGGGGCGTGCTCGACGGGCACTTTGTGTTGTCCCGGCGCCTGGCCGAAGAGGGGCACTACCCGGCCATTGATATCGAAGCCTCGATCAGCCGGGTGATGCCTCAGGTGGTAGACCCTGATCACTTGCGCCAGGCGCAGAAATTCAAGCAGTTGTGGTCGCGCCTTTCGCAAAGCCGCGACCTGATCAGCGTCGGTGCCTATGTGGCTGGCGGTGACCCGGAAACCGACCTGGCCATTGCCTTGCAGCCCAAGCTGGTGGACTTCCTGCGCCAGGGCCTGGATGAAAACGTTGGCATGGCCCAGGGCCGCGAGCAGTTGGGCGCAATCTTTGCGCCGCCGGGGAACTGATAGGCCATGGCCCAGCCCAGCCGTGCCGCACGCCTGGCTCCCGTGGTGACCATGGCCGAGGAGGCCGAGCGCAAGGCCGCTCAGCGAGTAGGGCACTTTCAGCGAATGTTGACCGATGCGCAGGCCAAGCAGGCCGAGCTTGAAAGTTTCCGTGAGGCCTACCAGCAGCAGTGGATCAGCCGTGGCTCCAAGGGGGTCGACGGCAACTGGCTGGTCAATTACCAGCGTTTCCTTGGTCAGTTGGAAACGGCCATGACCCAGCAGCGCCAGAGCATGGCCTGGCACCAGAACAACCTCAACAACGCACGCAACGCCTGGCAGCAGACGTACGCACGGGTGGAGGGGTTGCGCAAGCTGGTGCAGCGCTACCTCGACGAGGCACGCAGGGCTGAAGACAAGCGCGAGCAGCGCCTGCTCGACGAGTTGTCCCAGCGCTTGCCGCGGCAGGGGCATCTGTAGGAAAGGGCTTGCCCGCCCGGCGTCAGCGCCTTGCACCGGCCCGTGGTGCCTGCTAAACCTTCAGAAGTCGCATTCGCCATCATCGAAGGAATCGCTCGCATGGCAGTCGAATCTGATTTTTCACAGGACGGAAAAAAGCTGACGATCAAGGTCAAGGGTCGTTTCGATTTCGGCAAGCATCAGGAATTCCGGGAGGCATACGAGCGGCAATGCCCGCGCCCGGACTCCGTGGTGGTCGACCTGAAGGAGGCCACTTATCTCGACAGCTCGGCGCTGGGCATGCTGCTGTTGCTGCGCGACCATGTCGGCGGTGAGGAGTCGGATATCCGCGTGGTCCATGCCAGCCCGGACGTGCGCAAGATCCTCGCCATCTCCAATTTCGAAAAACTGTTCGACATCAGTTGAGTACCGTTATGCCCGCCGAGCAAGCGTTGACCGTGCTGGTGGCCGAAGACGGCGCCGCAGATCGCCTCTTGCTGGCGCAGATTGTCCGGCGCCAGGGGCATGAGGTGTTCACTGCCGAGAACGGTGAACAGGCCGTGGCGATGTTCATCGAGCGACGGCCGCAACTGGTGTTGCTCGATGCCTTGATGCCGGTGATGGACGGTTTTGAAGCTGCGCGGCGAATCAAGGCGTTGGCCGGCGAGGCCCTTGTGCCGATCATCTTCCTGACCTCACTCAACGAAGAGGAGGGTCTGGTACGCTGCCTCGAGGCCGGGGGCGACGACTTCATGGCCAAACCCTACAGCGCCGTCATTCTTGCGGCGAAAATCCGTGCCATGGACCGTTTGCGCCGGTTGCACGCCACGGTGCTCGAGCAGCGTGACCAGATCACCCGTCACCATCACCACTTGCTCAACGAGCAGCGTGTGGCCAAGGCGGTGTTCGACAAGGTCGCCCATTCCGGCTGCCTGAAAGCGGCGAATATCCGGTATCTGCAATCGCCCTATGCACTGTTCAATGGCGATCTGCTGCTGGCAGCATTCACCCCGTCTGGCGACATGCATGTGCTGCTGGGGGATTTCACCGGGCACGGTTTGCCGGCTGCAGTGGGGGCCATGCCGCTGGCGGAGGTGTTCTATGGCATGACCGCCAAGGGCTATGGCCTGGCCGAGACGCTGCGGGAAATGAACGCCAAGCTCAAGCGTATTCTGCCGGTAGACATGTTCTGCTGCGCGTTGTTGCTCAGCCTGAGTTTTCAGCGCGGTACGGTCGAGGTCTGGAATGGCGGGATGCCGGATGGCTATCGTCTGTCTGCCGAAGGTGAGGTGCTGGGCATGCTGTGTTCCCATCATCTGCCGTTGGGGGTGCTGGCGCCGGAGCAGTTCGACGATGCCACCCAGGTGTTGCCACTGGCGGTCGGCGAGCGGTTGTTCCTGCTGTCCGATGGTGTGGTGGACACGGGGGATGCCCAAGAACGCTTGTTCGGGGTCGATCGCTTGCGCGATGTGCTGGCTGACAACCGCAACCCCGATCTGTTGTTCGATGAGGTAATGCAGGCTTTGGCAGTTTTCGGCGGGCAGTCGCGTGATGACATCAGCTTGTGCGATATCCGCATGTCTGCCCCTGAGGAGCTGGCGCCGCAACCAGTGGTGTACTCCGACAGTGGCCGTTCCAGCCCTCTGGACTGGTCGTTGCGGTTCGAGCTGCGGGGGCAGAGCCTGCGCCGCTTCAACCCGGTGCCTTATCTGGTGCAACTGTTGCAGGAAATTCACGGGCTCAGGCCTAGCAGCGGGCGCCTGCACAGTGTCCTGAGCGAGTTGTATTCCAATGCGCTGGAGCACGGTGTGCTGGCGATGGACTCCCGGCTCAAGCGCGACGCCCAGGGCTTTGCGCAGTATTATCGACAGCGTGCCGAGCGCTTGATGCACGAGGTGGGCGGGTTCGTGAGCATCGGACTGCAGGTTGAACCGCGGGGTGCTGGCGGGCGTCTGATGATCGAGGTGCGAGACAGTGGCGCAGGCTTCGACGTGGCGCGTGAGCTTGCCAGGACGCCTGAGCAGCAGGCTTTCAGTGGCCGAGGCATGGGCCTGGTACAGCGCCTGGCAGGTCAGGCCCGCTGGTTGGAGGGTGGTCGCCTTGCCCAGGTGGATTTTGAATGGTGAGCCTGCGGGATGCCCGCGGGGTCTGGCTTAGCGAGGCTTGATCAGGGAGTGAGCAAGTGGACGTGCACATCAATCAACAGGTGTTGAGTGACTTGCGGGAGGTCATGGAAGATGGCTACCTGCAGTTGCTGGAGACCTTTCTGGAAGACTCCGAGCGACGCCTGAACCAGTTGCACAAGGCCAAGGATGCCGATGAGCTGGGCATGGCAGCGCACAGCTTCAAGGGCAGTAGCAGCAATATGGGGGCCGTTGGCCTGGCCGCATTGTGCCAGCAGCTTGAAGAGCGTGTGCGCCAGCAGCCCTTGTATGGGATCGAAGACCTGATCAATCGCATCGATCAGGAATACCTGGTCGTCCAGCGTTACTATCGCAGTGAACGGCAACGAGTTTCCGCGCAATAGCTTAACCTGGCGCGAGTTTTGCTTTTCCAGCCCCAGACGTATTTTTCCAGGTTCTGGAGCGGAGATTGTTCAATGCCTGTCGCACCCAATCCATTGTTGCAAGCCGGCCTCGCCAATCAGGCGCAACGCCAAGCTGCCAGTGCGGCGGAAAAGCCGCTGCAGGCCGCGAAGCAAGGCGCCGGCTTTGATCAGGTGATGGCCCGACAAGAGCGTGACAGCACCCCGGTCAAGAGTGCCCCGGCAAGGGATGAAAAGCCCGCCAGCCAGGTGCCGCCGGCGAAGAACAAGGCGCAGCCAGACCCAGCCGCGGGCGGCAAGCAGGCCGCGGATAAGGCGCCGGCCGTTGCCGATGACGGCAAGAGCTTGCCATCGACTGCATCTTCGCAGCCCGTCGACGACACTGATGAGGCCGCCGATGGCAGTGCAGTACCCCCGCTCGATGCCAGCCTGGTCGCCGGCCAGGTGACCGATGCCCAGGCCGGGGCGCAACTGCTCCAGGCCCAGGCGGAAGCGGTGGCCCCGGTGTTGCAGGCGGCGGTTCAAGCGCCGCTGCAGCCTGCGCCAGCGCCGGTACAGGTAGCGCAAGAGGCTGAGCAAACCACGGCGTTCGACCCCGAGGCCGATGCACTTGCCGATATGCCGGCCTTGCGCCTGGCGCTTGAACAGGATGCGCAGTCCAAGGGCAAGACGTCGGCCCATGCCGTTGTCGATAACAACGGTCAGCAAACTGCCAACCCTGCTACTGCAGCCGTCAATACCTTGGCGACATTGGCCGAGAAAGGGGAGTCGGAGCCGGGGCAGGGTGAGCGCGGTGACAAGGCCTTTGCCGGCCTGCTCGATGACGGCCTCAAGGATATCAAGGGTGCCAGCAGTGATACCCGCGTAGACGATTTCGCCAACCGCCTAGCCAGCCTCACCCAGGCGGTGACGCCCAAGACCGCCAACGCCGTGCCCGCCACGCCTGGCCCGCTGCAGCAACCGTTGGCGATGAACCAGGGCGGCTGGACCGAGGGGTTGGTCAACCGGGTCATGTACCTCTCCAGCCAGAACCTCAAGTCTGCGGACATCCAGCTTGAGCCGCGGGAGTTGGGACGCCTGGATATTCGCGTCAACGTGGCGACAGACCAGTCGACCCAGATCCACTTCGTCAGCGGCCATGCCGGTGTGCGCGACGCCCTCGACAGCCAGGTGCATCGCCTGCGAGAGCTGTTCGCCCAGCAGGGCTTGGCCCAGCCCGACGTCAGCGTGGCTGATCAGTCCCGTGGCCAGCAGCAACAGCACGAGGCGCGGCAGGGTGGGTCGGGCCTGTCCGGGGTGGCGGCGCGGCGTGGCAACGCAGCGGAGGGGGACGATGCCGATCCCGCTGAAGTCGCGCGCCCTGTCGAGCAGCAGGTGGTGGTAGGCGACAGTGTGGTCGATTACTACGCTTGATTTTTCGGGCATGCCTGGCGTTGCCTATGCGCAGCGACGCCAGGCGTAATTTTGCAGATGCCGCATCTCGTAAAGAGGTTGCCACCCCAGAAGCTTGCAAAGGCAAATCTGGCATAACACTTGCTCAGCCACGTCATCCTTCTTTGAAACCCCGATGGACGACGGATTATTGGCATGGCGAAGAGCGACGCAGTGAAAGACCCCGCCACTAAAGGCAAACTCAAGCTGATCCTGCTGTTGGTGCTGGCGCTGCTTCTCGCAGTCGGCCTGTCGGTGGGTGCGACCTGGTTCTTCATGCACAAGAGCGAGTCGGCTCCGGCGCCTGAAGCAGCCCAGAGCAACATCAAGCCAGCGGCGATCTACGAGCCCCTGGCACCGGCCTTTGTCGTCAACTTCAACCAGAATGGCCGTCAGCGCTACATGCAGGTGAGCATCACCATGCAGGGCCGCAGCCAGGCTGATCTGGAGGCGCTGAAAGTACACATGCCGGTGATCCGCAACAACCTGGTGATGATGTTTTCCGGGCAGGGTTTCGACACCCTCGCCGCGAGCCCGGTCGGCCAGGAAATGCTGCGCCAGAAGGCCACCGCGGTGGTCCAGGAAGTGGCGCAGAAGGAAGTCGGCAGGCCGGTCGTCGACCAGCTGCTGTTCACCAATTTCGTATTGCAGTAGGAGCACATAGATGGCCGTGCAGGACCTGCTGTCCCAGGATGAGATCGACGCCCTGCTGCATGGGGTGGACGATGGGCTGGTACAAACCGAGAGCACCGGCGAGCCCGGCAGCATCAAGAGCTACGACCTGACCAGTCAGGACCGTATCGTCCGGGGACGCATGCCGACCCTGGAAATGATCAACGAGCGTTTCGCCCGTTACACCCGCATCAGCATGTTCAACCTGCTGCGCCGCTCCGCCGATGTGGCGGTGGGCGGCGTGCAGGTGATGAAGTTCGGCGAGTACGTACACTCGCTGTACGTGCCGACCAGCCTGAACCTGGTCAAGATCAAGCCGTTGCGCGGCACCGCGCTGTTCATCCTCGACGCCAAGCTGGTGTTCAAGCTGGTGGACAACTTCTTCGGTGGCGACGGCCGCCACGCCAAGATCGAGGGGCGAGAGTTCACCCCGACCGAGCTGCGCGTGGTGCGCATGGTCCTGGACCAGTGCTTCGTCGACCTCAAGGAGGCCTGGCAGGCGATCATGCCGGTCAACTTCGAGTACATAAACTCCGAGGTCAACCCGGCCATGGCCAACATCGTCGGCCCCAGCGAGGCAGTGGTGGTCTCGACCTTCCACATCGAACTCGATGGCGGTGGCGGCGACCTGCACGTGACCATGCCGTACTCGATGATCGAGCCGGTGCGTGAAATGCTCGATGCCGGCTTCCAGTCCGACCTGGACGACCAGGATGAGCGCTGGGTAAAGGCGCTGCGCGAGGATGTGCTGGACGTCAATGTGCCGCTGTCGGCCACTGTTGCCCGCCGTCAGCTCAAGCTGCGCGACATCCTGCACATGCAGCCAGGCGATGTGATCCCGGTCGAACTGCCGGAGCACCTGGTATTGCGCGCCAATGGCGTGCCGTCGTTCAAGGCGCGGCTGGGATCGCACAAGGGCACCCTGTCGCTGCAGATCATCGACCCGATCGAGCGCCGCTGACGGCGTGCCGGTCGCTTAAACGTATTGAATGCCTGTCGAGGAAATCATGGCTAA
Organism: Pseudomonas sp. BJa3; assembly: GCF_026343815.1. Taxonomy (NCBI): domain Bacteria; kingdom Pseudomonadati; phylum Pseudomonadota; class Gammaproteobacteria; order Pseudomonadales; family Pseudomonadaceae; genus Pseudomonas; species Pseudomonas sp. BJa3. The sequence continues at coordinate 59,827 of NZ_JAOXMC010000020.1, forward strand.
CGAAAACGAGATCAACTCTCCAGAGGAACAGGCCCTGGCCGATGAGTGGGCTGCGGCCCTGGAAGAGACCGGCGATGCCGGCCAGTCCGACATCGATGCGCTGCTGGCTGCAGACTCCGGCGCCGGCCGCCTGCCGATGGAAGAGTTCGCAAGCTCCCCCAAGCCCAACGAGAATGTCAGCCTCGAAGGTCCCAACCTCGATGTGATCCTGGATATTCCGGTGAGCATCTCGATGGAAGTGGGCAGCACCGAAATCAACATCCGCAACCTGCTGCAACTCAACCAGGGTTCGGTGATCGAGCTTGATCGCCTCGCCGGCGAGCCGCTGGATGTGCTGGTCAACGGCACGCTGATCGCCCATGGCGAGGTCGTGGTGGTCAACGAGAAGTTCGGCATTCGCCTGACCGACGTGATCAGCCCCAGCGAACGTATCAAGAAGTTGCGCTGAGTGAAGCGCATGGTGCGGGCCATGCTGGCCCTTGGCACGTTGCTGGCCAGTGAGGTGGTGATCGCCGCTGCCGAGCCGGTAACCGTGCCGGCTGCGGCGCCTGCCCCTGGCGGCTTCGGCGCGCAGCTGGCGCAAACCGTATTCGGCCTGCTGGTGGTCGTCGGCCTGATCTTTTTCCTGGGCTGGTTGCTACGGCGCATGCAGGGTTCGGTGCAGCGGGGCGCTCCGGTCATCGAGATCGTCGGCACCCGTGCCATTGGCCCGCGCGACCGGCTGCTGCTGATCCAGGTGGGCAAGGAGCAGATTCTCATTGGCCATACCCCTGGCAGCATCGAGGCGTTGCATGTGCTGGCCGAGCCTGTCGACGTGCCCGCCGATGCGCGCCAGGCCACGCCGGAATTCGCCCAGCGGCTGCTTGAGCTGATGGGCAAGGATCAGAAGGACAAGAAGTGATGACCGGCGCACTGCGCTTACTGTTGACGCTGGCGCTTCTGCTAGCTGCACCGCTGGCCCTGGCTGCCGACCCGTTGTCCATCCCGGCCATCACCCTGTCCAATGGCGCGGACGGGCAGCAGGAGTATTCGGTCAGCCTGCAGATTCTGCTGATCATGACGGCGCTGAGCTTCATCCCGGCGTTCGTCATCCTGATGACCAGCTTTACCCGCATCATCATCGTCTTCTCGATCCTGCGTCAGGCTCTGGGCCTGCAACAGACTCCCTCGAACCAGATCCTCACCGGCATGGCGCTGTTCTTGACCATGTTCATCATGGCGCCGGTGTTCGAGCGGGTGAACAAGGATGCCATCCAACCTTATCTGGCCGAGCAGATGACGGCCCAGCAGGCCATCGACAAGGCCCAGGGCCCGTTGAAGGACTTCATGCTGGCACAAACCCGGCAGAGCGACCTGGACCTGTTCATGCGCCTGTCCAAGCGCACCGATATCGCAGGCCCGGATCAGGTGCCGCTGACGATCCTGGTGCCGGCGTTCGTGACCTCCGAGCTCAAGACGGCGTTCCAGATCGGCTTCATGATCTTCATCCCGTTCCTGATCATCGACATGGTGGTCGCCAGTGTGCTGATGGCCATGGGCATGATGATGCTGTCGCCGCTGATCATTTCGTTGCCGTTCAAGATCATGCTGTTCGTGCTGGTCGATGGATGGGCGCTGATCATGGGCACCCTGGCGGGTAGTTTTGGCGGTGTCTGACGCCATCAAGGAGAGCCTTGCATGACACCTGAAGTCGCTGTCGACCTGTTTCGTGAAGCCTTGTGGATGACCTCCATGATGGTCGCCATCCTGGTGGTGCCGAGCCTGCTGGTCGGCCTGGTGGTGGCGATGTTCCAGGCGGCCACGCAGATCAACGAACAGACCCTGAGCTTCCTGCCGCGCCTGTTGGTGATGCTGGTCACGCTGATCATCGCCGGCCCTTGGCTTGTGCAGAAGTTCATGGAGTACTTCATTGGCCTGTACACCAGCATCCCGCAGTTGATCGGTTGACGCGGCCATGCTGGAGCTGACCGATACTCAGATCGGTACCTGGGTGGCTACCTTCATCCTGCCGTTGTTTCGGGTGACGGCGCTGATGATGACCATGCCGATCTTTGGCACCAAGATGCTGCCGGCCCGGGTGCGGCTGTATGCGGCCTTGGCCATTACCGTGGTGATAGTGCCGGCGCTTCCGCCGTTGCCGCCGATTGACCCCTTGAGCCTGCGCGGCGTGCTGTTGTGCGGCGAACAGGTGATTGTTGGGGCGTTGTTCGGGTTCTCCCTGCAGTTGCTGTTTCAGGCGTTTGTGGTTGCGGGGCAGATCATTGCGATCCAGATGGGTATGGCGTTCGCCTCCATGATGGACCCGACCAACGGCGTCAACGTGGCGGTGGTCAGCCAGTTCATGACGATGCTGGTGAGCGTGTTGTTCCTGCTGATGAATGGCCACCTGGTGGCGTTCGAGATCCTCACCGAGAGCTTTACCACGCTGCCGGTGGGCAACGCTCTTGTGGTCAACCATTTCTGGGAGATGGCGGGGCGCCTTAGCTGGGTGCTGGGGGCGGGGTTGCTGTTGATCTTGCCGGCAATTGCATCGCTGCTGGTGGTCAACGTTGCGTTCGGGGTCATGACCCGCGCAGCCCCACAGTTGAACATCTTCTCCATCGGCTTCCCGCTGACACTGGTGTTGGGCCTGATCATTTTCTGGATCGGCCTGGCCGATATTCTTTCCCATTACCAGGCACTGGCCAGCGAAGCGCTGCAGTGGCTGCGTGAGCTGGCACGGGCGCGCTGAGCATGGCAGAGAGCGAGAGCGGTCAGGACAAGACAGAGGAACCCACCGACAAGCGCAAGAAAGACTCGCGCGAAAAGGGGGAGATTGCCCGTTCCAAGGAGCTGAACACCGTCGCGGTAACCTTGGCAGGCGCGGGTGCGCTGATGGCGTTCGGTGGCTACCTGGCCGAGACGTTGATGGCCTTGATGCGCATGAACTTCAGCCTTACGCGGGAGGTGCTGGTCGACGAGCGCAACATGGCGGCATTCCTGTTGGCCTCGGGCAAGATGGCCATCTGGGCTGTGCAGCCGGTACTGCTGCTGCTGTTCGTGATTTCATTCGTGGCGCCCATTGCGCTGGGAGGGTTCTTGTTCTCGGGCAGCTTGCTGCAGCCGAAGTTCAGCCGCATGAACCCGTTGTCGGGGATCAAGCGCATGTTCTCACTGAATGCGTTGACCGAACTGGTCAAGGCCATGGCCAAGTTCTTCATGATCCTGATCGTTGCCCTGGTCGTGCTGTCGGCGGACCGTCAGGCGTTGCTGGCGATTGCCAATGAGCCGCTCGAGCAGGCGATCATCCACTCGGTGCAGGTGGTGGGGTGGAGTGCGTTGTGGATGGCGGCGGGGCTGCTGTTGATTGCGGCGGCGGATGTGCCGTTCCAGCTTTGGCAGACGCACAAGAAAATGAAGATGACCAAGCAGGAAGTGAAGGACGAGTACAAGGACAGTGAGGGCAAGCCTGAGGTCAAGCAGCGTATCCGGCAGTTGCAGCGTGAGGCGTCGCAGCGGCGGATGATGGCGGCAGTGCCTGAGGCGGATGTGATCATCACCAACCCGACTCACTATGCGGTGGCGTTGCAATACGACCCTGAGAAGGGGGGTATGGCGCCGTTGCTGGTGGCCAAGGGCACCGATTTTGTCGCGCTGAAGATTCGTGAGATCGGGGCCGAGCACAATGTGCAGATACTCGAGTCGGCGGCCCTGGCGCGGGCTATCTACTACTCCACCGAGCTTGAGCAGGAGATCCCGGCGGGGTTGTACCTGGCGGTGGCGCAGGTATTGGCGTTTGTGTTCCAGGTTCGGCAGTACCGGGCGGGCAAGGGCAAGGCGCCTGAGCCTTTGAACAAGGATTTGCCGATTCCCGATGATTTGCAGCGTGATAGCTGAGTTTGTAGTTTTGTAGTTTGTAGTTTGTAGTTTGTAGTTTGTAGTTTGTAGTTTGTAGTTTGTAGTTCGGAGTTTTCGGTTGTATTGGGGGTTGTGTGCGCATTCATTTGCGATGGCGACGCTTATTCACCTTTCCGCCCTTACGGCGGCCTACTTTGGTCTTGGCCAAAGTAGGCAAAGCCGCTCGCTCCATTCATACGGCCCCTACGCTTCGCTCCGGGGTTCCCTCACTCCGGCCTTGCTCCCGGGAGGACCGCGCTGAACGCCCCATCCTGGGGCGCAGCGCTTGACGGGCATCCATGCCCGTCACCTCCCTCCGCAAGACCTGCGTTCGGCCTCCTGAAGTCGCGAAGTTACGGGCGGCGCCTGGGCTGGCGCAGCTGTCGCTAGTTGGAACGTAATTAATCTCTCGATTGTTTCACGGAGCAAGCCCGCTCCCACAGAGACGAATACTGCTTGACGTGAAATCAACGTGGGAGCGGGCTTGCTCCGCGATACGTCGGAACAGCCAATATATAACTAGCTGTCAAATAACCAAATTCGCATTTTCAGCTCTTGCTCTTGCTCTTGCTCTTGCTCTTGCTTCTAAGCGCACGATAGATCAGGCGCCACCAATTGCGACTTCAGGAGGCCGAGCGGAGTTCTTGCGTAGTGGGGCGACGGCCATGGATGGCCGTCGAGCGCTGCGGCCCAGGATGGGCCGTACAGCGCGGTACCCACGGGAGCAAGAACGGAGCGAGGGGACCCCGGAGCGAAGCGTAGGGGCCGGATGAACGGAGCCGAACGGTTTTGCCTCCTTTTCCCAAGAGAAAAGGAGGTCGCCGTAAAGGCGAAAAGGTGACTGTGCGTCGACGTGGCGAATGAATGCGCATACAAGAATCAAAACACACACTCTTAAGCCCGAGCCCGAGCCCGAGCCCGAGCCCGAGCCCGAGCCCGAGCCCGAGCCCGAGCCCGAGCCCGAGCCCCTCAAAATCCCCACCCCCAGAAAAGTTGGAAGGCTTCTTGCAAAGGCAGCGCCAGGCGCCACGCAGGCGTCAAAGTTTTGCTTGAAGAGGAATCGCGGTGGATCGCACTCAGTTAATCAGCAACGCCCGCAATAACCTGGCCGGTCTCGGCCGGGGCAATCTCGGCGTGCCGCTGCTGCTGCTGGTGATGTTGGCAATGATGATGTTGCCGATACCGCCGTTCCTGCTCGACGTGTTCTTCACCTTCAACATCGCCCTGTCGATCGTGGTGCTCCTCGTCTGCGTCTATGCGCTGCGTCCCCTGGACTTCGCCGCCTTCCCGACGATCCTGCTGGTGGCGACCCTGCTGCGTCTGGCGCTGAACGTCGCGTCCACCCGCGTGGTCATGCTGCACGGTCAGGAAGGCCATGGCGCCGCGGGCAAGGTGATCCAGGCCTTCGGTGAAGTGGTGATCGGCGGCAACTATGTCGTCGGTGCCGTGGTGTTCGCCATCCTCATGATCATCAACTTCGTGGTGGTGACCAAGGGTGCTGGGCGTATCTCCGAAGTGAGCGCACGGTTCACCCTCGACGCCATGCCCGGCAAGCAGATGGCCATCGACGCCGACCTCAACGCCGGCCTCATCGACCAGGCCCAGGCCAAGGCGCGGCGTAGCGAAGTTGCTCAGGAAGCCGAGTTCTACGGTTCCATGGACGGTGCCAGCAAGTTCGTGCGCGGTGACGCCATTGCCGGCCTGCTCATCCTCTTCATCAACCTCATCGGTGGCATGCTTATCGGCATGTTGCAGCACGGCATGAGCTTCGGCGATGCCGGCAAGGTCTATGCCTTGCTGACCATCGGTGACGGTTTGGTGGCGCAATTGCCATCACTGCTGTTGTCCACTGCGGCTGCAATCATGGTCACCCGCGCCTCGGGCTCCGAGGACATGGGCAAGCTGATCAATCGTCAGATGTTCGATTCGCCCAAGGCGCTGGCGGTGTCTGGCGGGCTGATGATTGTCATGGGGTTGGTGCCGGGCATGCCGCACATGGCCTTCCTGGGCCTGGGTGGAGTGGCCTGTGGTGGCGCCTACCTGCTCTGGAAAAAACAGCAAAAGGCCAAGGTCGTGGCCCAGCAGGAGGCCCAGCGCCAGCAGGACCTGCTGCCATCGCCGCAACGCGCCATGGAAACCAAGGAGCTGGGCTGGGACGACGTCACCCCCATCGACATGATCGGCCTGGAAGTCGGCTACCGCCTGATTCCGCTGGTTGATCGCAACCAGGGCGGCCAGTTGCTGGCGCGGATCAAGGGCGTGCGCAAGAAGCTTTCCCAGGACCTGGGCTTCCTCATGCCCACCGTGCACATTCGCGACAACCTCGACCTGCAGCCCAGCGCCTACCGCCTGACGCTGATGGGTGTGATCCTGGCCGAGGCCGAGATCTACCCGGACCGGGAGCTTGCGATCAACCCGGGCCAGGTGTTCGGCGCCCTCAACGGCATCGCCTCGCGAGATCCGGCATTTGGCCTGGAGGCAGTGTGGATCGATGTCGGTCAGCGCGCCCAGGCGCAATCGCTGGGCTACACGGTGGTGGACGCCAGCACCGTGGTCGCCACCCACCTCAACCAGATCCTGCAGAAACACTGCCACGAGCTGATCGGCCACGAGGAAGTGCAGCAGCTGCTGCAAGTGCTGGCCAAGGTCTCGCCGAAACTGGCCGAGGAGGTGGTGCCGGGCGTCATTTCCTTGTCGGGCCTGCTCAAAGTCCTGCAGGCGCTGCTCGCCGAGCAGGTGCCGGTGCGTGACATCCGCAGCATTGCCGAAGCCATCGCCAACAACGCGGCCAAGAGTCAAGATACCGCCGCGCTGGTGGCGGTGGTGCGCGTCGGATTGTGTCGCGCCATCGTGCAAAGCATTGTCGGCGTTGAGTCCGAGCTGCCTGTGATTACCCTTGAGCCAAGGTTGGAACAGATCTTGCTCAATAGTCTGCAAAGGGCCGGGCAGGGTCAGGAAGATGGTGTTCTTCTTGAGCCGAGCATGGCCGAAAAGCTTCAGCGTTCGTTGATCGAGGCAGCCCAGCGCCAGGAAATGCAGGGCCAGCCGGCCATCCTTCTGGTAGCCGGCCCGATCCGCGCCATGCTGTCGCGCTTCGGTCGCCTGGCTGTACCGAATTTGCATGTTTTGGCGTATCAGGAAATACCTGACAACAAGCAAGTCACCATCGTTGCCACCGTGGGCCCCAACGGCTGAGGTAGTGGGTTATGCAAGTTAAGCGTTTTTTTGCCGCCGATATGCGTCAGGCCATGAAGCTGGTCCGTGATGAGCTCGGCTCCGATGCCGCCATCATTGGCAACCGGCGCATTGCTGGCGGTGTCGAGCTGACGGCTGCGCTGGACTACAAGCTGTCCGCCCTGGCCCCGCGCGTGCCCAACGCAGAGCTCGAAGACGAGCTGCGCAAGACTCAGTCGCGCATCGTTACCGCTCAGGCCGAACTGACCGGGCGTGGCGATGCGGTCGAGGGCGGCAACCGGCAATTGTTCGCCGGGCAGCCTTTGACCGCTTCGGAACCTCTGATCGAACCGCATGTCGATGAGCCTGCGCCGGTTGTCGCACCTGCGTCAGCGCCTGTCGATCCACGCCTGTTCGATGCCATGCGTTTTGAGTTGACTGGCTTGCGCGAGCTGCTGGAAGTCCAGCTCGGTTCGCTTGCCTGGAGCCAACTGCAAGGCAGCAAGCCGCAGCAGGCCAATCTTTGGCGTCGACTGCAGCGCCTCGGCCTTTCCGGTGGCCTGGCCCGTGAGTTGCTCGAGCTCACTGCGGGAATCGATGAGCCGCGCCATGCCTGGCGCATGGTCCTGGCGCACCTGGCGCGGATGATCGACGTTCCTGAGATCGAACCGATCGAGGAGGGCGGGGTTATCGCCATGGTCGGCCCGGCCGGCATGGGCAAGACCACCACGCTGGCCAAGCTGGCCGCGCGATACGTGCTTAAGTACGGCGCCAACAACCTGGCGCTGGTGAGCATGGACAGCTTCCGTATTGGCGCCCAGGAGCAGCTCAAGACCCTGGGTCGCATCCTCAATGTGCCGGTCACTTATGTCGACCCGGGCGAGTCGTTGGCGCAGGCCCTCGAGCCTCTGCTGCGCAAGCGCGTGGTGCTGATCGATACCGCTGGGCTGCAGGCCAGCGACCCTGCGTTGCGCATGCAACTCGAGACCCTGGCCGGACGCGGCATCGCCGCGAAGAATTATCTGGTACTGGCAACCACCAGCCAGAAGCAGGTGCTCACTGCCGCCTACCATAGCTACAAGCGCTGTGGTCTGGCCGGTTGCATCTTGACCAAACTCGACGAAACGGCCTGCCTCGGCGAAGTGCTGAGCCTGGCCATCAGTCATGAATTGCCGGTGGCCTATCTGACCGATGGGCCGCGCATTCCCGACGACCTGCAGCTACCGCGCAAGCACCAGTTGGTAAGCCGCGCCGTCAGTGTGCAATTGCAGGAAGAGCCCAGCGACGAGGCCATGGCCGACATGTTCGCTGATCTGTACCACAGCCCTGGCAAGCGCGCGGGTTGAGGGTGAATACTGTGCAAAGTACCTACATCATGGGGTTGCCCGGCCGGACCGTGGCCTTGAATGTTCAGCCCCTCATGTGGCCTGGGTCCAAGCGAGACAAGGTAAAGAACAGACATGGGTAGCATGCATCCCGTACAGGTGATCGCCGTGACCGGTGGCAAAGGTGGCGTCGGCAAGACTAACGTTTCAGTGAACCTGTCCCTGGCGCTGGCCGAGCTCGGCCGCCGGGTGATGTTGCTGGACGCCGACCTGGGCCTGGCCAATGTCGACGTTCTGCTGGGGCTCACGCCCAAGCGCACCCTCGCCGACGTGATCGAAGGCCGCTGCGAGCTGCGCGATGTGCTGTTGCAAGGCCCGGGTGGTGTGCGCATCGTCCCGGCGGCCTCCGGCACGCAGAGCATGGTGCACCTGGCGCCCGCGCAACACGCCGGCCTGATCCAGGCCTTCAGCGACATCGGCGACAACCTCGATGTGCTGGTGATCGACACGGCTGCGGGTATCGGTGACTCGGTGGTCAGTTTCGTCCGCGCCGCCCAGGAAGTGTTGCTGGTGGTGTGCGACGAGCCGACCTCGATCACCGACGCCTACGCGCTGATCAAGCTGCTTAACCGCGATTACGGGATGAACCGGTTCCGTGTGCTGGCCAACATGGCCCAGAGCCCACAGGAAGGCCGCAACCTTTTCGCCAAGTTGACCAAGGTCACGGACCGCTTCCTCGACGTCGCCCTACAATACGTCGGTGCCGTGCCTTACGACGAATGCGTGCGCAAGGCCGTGCAGAAGCAGCGGGCGGTCTATGAGGCCTTCCCTCGGTCCAAGTGTGCGCTGGCGTTCAAGGCCATCGCGCAGAAGGTCGACAGCTGGCCGCTGCCTGCCAACCCGCGTGGGCACCTGGAATTCTTTGTCGAGCGCCTGGTGCAGCCCACCAGTGCAGGGCCGGTGCTATGAACGCGAGCGGTTTCAAGATGTACAGCAAGGCCGCCAAGGACGCGCAGTACGAGCTGATCGAACGCTACGCGCCACTGGTCAAGCGTATCGCCTACCACCTGTTGGCGCGTCTGCCGGCCAACGTCCAGGTCGAGGATCTGATCCAGGCCGGGATGATCGGCTTGCTGGAAGTGGCCAACAAATACGATGCGAGCAAGGGTGCCAGTTTCGAAACCTACGCCGGTATTCGTATTCGCGGCGCCATGCTCGACGAGGTGCGCAAGGGCGATTGGGCGCCACGTTCGGTGCACCGCAACACGCGCATGGTCAGTGACGCGATCCGCTGTGTCGAAGCAAAGACTGGCCGCGACGCTAAAGATCACGAGGTTGCTGCCGAACTCCAATTGAGTCTCGATGATTACTACGGGATTTTGAATGACACCTTGGGCAGCCGCCTGTTCAGTTTCGACGACCTGTTGCAGGACGGCGAACATGAAGGGCTGCACGAGGACGGAGCCAGCGGCCAGCTGGAGCCGGCGCGTGACCTGGAAGACGAGCGCTTCCAGGCTGCGCTGGCCGATGCGATCGCCAACCTGCCGGAGCGTGAACGCCTGGTCCTGGCGCTGTACTACGACGAAGAGCTGAACCTCAAGGAAATCGGTGAGGTGCTGGGGGTCAGCGAATCGCGTGTCAGCCAGTTGCACAGCCAGTGCGCCGCGCGTTTGCGCAGCCGCCTTGGGGAGTGGCGGGCACGTTGAACCCGGGTTCAGTGCAGTCGTTTTTTTTGTAGTGCCGAATTGATTGAGCGCGCGCTCGGCGCCGAGCGCGTTTAAGACTGCTTGGAGGTCTAATTGAACAAAGACATGAAAATCCTCATCGTTGACGACTTTTCGACGATGCGGCGGATCATCAAGAACCTGTTGCGTGACCTGGGGTTCACCAACGTCAAGGAAGCTGATGACGGCAACACGGCACTGCCGATGCTCAACAGCGAGCCTTTTGACTTCCTGGTAACCGACTGGAACATGCCGGGCATGACCGGTATCGACCTGCTGCGCGCGGTCCGTGCCGACGAGCGCCTCAAGCACCTGCCGGTACTGATGGTCACCGCGGAAGCCAAGCGCGAGCAGATCATCGAGGCGGCCCAGGCCGGCGTCAACGGCTACGTGGTCAAGCCTTTCACCGCCCTGGCGCTGAAAGAAAAGATCGAAAAGATCTTCGAACGCGTCAACGGCTGAGTCACGTCTGGGGGGCGCAATGGAGTCAACCAACAACTCTTTGGGTGAGTTCGAATCAACCCTGAAGAAGCATGCCCAGGAGCTGGTCGAGAGCCTCGAGCGCGGCCGGTTCGGTGAGGCGGTGCAGCTGATCCACCAACTGAACCAGACCCGCGACCGCGGGCTGTACCAGGAAGTCGGCAAGCTCACCCGCGAACTGCACAGTGCAATCGTCAATTTCCAGATCGACCCGGCCATGCCGCAGGCCGAGGAAGTGTCGCAGATTACCGATGCCGCCGAGCGCCTCTCCTACGTGGTCCGCCTCACCGAAGGTGCGGCCAACCGCACCATGGACCTGGCGGAGGCGTGCACCCCGGTGCTCAACGACCTTGCCACCGAGGCCCAGAGCCTGTCCGCCGACTGGCAGCGCTTCATGCGCCGCGAGGTGGCGGCGCCGGAGTTCCGTGAGTTGGTCAAGCGTGTGGACAGTTTCCTGACGCACAGCGCCGAAGGTAATCAGAAGGTCGCCGGCCATATCAACGATATCGTCCTGGCCCAGGATTATCAGGATCTCACCGGCCAGGTGATCAAACGGGTGACCACGCTGGTCACCGAAGTCGAAAGCAATCTGCTCAAGCTCGTGCTGATGGCAAGCCAGGTCGACCGCTTTGCCGGTATCGAACATGACCACCAGCAGCTGCGCGCTGAAAAAGATCAAGAAAAACATCCGACTCGGGGTGAAGGTCCGCAGATTCATGCCGATAAGCGTGAAGACGTCGTGTCCAGCCAGGACGATGTCGACGATCTGTTGTCCAGCCTGGGTTTTTAAGGAGCACGTTTAATGAGCTTCGGCGCCGATGAAGAAATCCTTCAGGATTTCCTGGTAGAAGCCGGCGAAATCCTCGAGCAACTGTCCGAGCAATTGGTCGAGCTGGAAAGCCGGCCTGATGATGCGGACCTGCTCAACGCGATTTTCCGCGGTTTCCACACTGTAAAAGGGGGCGCCGGCTTCCTTCAGCTCAATGAGTTGGTGGAGTGCTGCCACATTGCCGAGAACGTGTTCGACATCCTGCGCAAAGGTGAGCGCCGGGTCGACGCGGAGCTGATGGACGTGGTGCTCGAAGCACTCGACACGGTCAACAGCATGTTTGGCCAGGTACGTGAGCGCACGGATGTCACGCCGGCCACCCGTGAGCTGCTGGCAGCGCTGTCGCGCCTGGCCGAGCCCGCTGGTGCCGACGAGCCGGCCCCGGTCGAGGTGGCCGCTGTCGCCGAGGCGCCGGCTGCCGAGCCCGACATCACCGACACCGAGTTCGAGCAACTGCTCGACTCGCTCGATGCAGTCAAGGCCGAAGCCCAGGTTCACGAGCAACTGCAAGGTGAACAGGTCAGCGTGGGTGGTGACGAGATTACCGACGCCGAATTTGAGTCGTTGCTCGACCAGTTGCACGGCAAAGGCCAGTTTTCGCCAGATACCGCTGCCAGTGAGCCAGCGGCCGTTGCCCCTGCCAGTGATGAGATCACCGACGACGAATTCGAGTCGCTGCTCGATCAGTTGCACGGCAAGGGCACCTTCGCCGTCGACGCATTGCCTGGCGTCGCTGCGCCTGCAGCCAGTGAGGCCCCAGCGGCGGCCGACGAGAGCATCACCGAACACGAATTCGAGGCGCTGCTCGACCAGTTGCACGGCAAGGGCAAGTTTTCTGGCGAGGCGGTTGTTGCCGAGGCGCCAGCCGCCGCTGTTGCCGCACCTGTCGCGGCCAAGGCCGAAGCCAAGCCGGTTGCCAAGCCGGCGCCTGCCCCCGCTCCCGCGCCAGCCGCTGCCAAGCCTGCCGCTCCGGCCCGGGCGCCGGCGCCGGCCGCCGACAAGCATGGCGCCAGCGAGGCGGAGACCACCGTGCGGGTCGACACCGCGCGCCTGGACGAGATCATGAACATGGTCGGCGAACTGGTGCTGGTTCGTAACCGCCTGGTGCGCCTGGGGCTCAACAGCGGCGACGAGGCCATGTCCAAGGCCGTGTCCAACCTCGATGTGGTCACCGCCGACCTGCAGACCGCGGTCATGAAGACGCGCATGCAGCCAATCAAGAAGGTCTTCGGGCGGTTCCCGCGCCTGGTTCGCGACCTGGCTCGCCAGCTCAAGAAAGAGATCAACCTGGAGCTGGTCGGCGAAGAAACCGACCTGGACAAGAACCTGGTCGAGGCTCTGGCCGACCCGTTGGTGCACTTGGTGCGCAACGCCGTCGACCATGGCGTCGAGATGCCCGACGAGCGCGAGGCCTCCGGCAAGTCGCGCATGGGTCGGGTGGTGCTGTCCGCCGAGCAGGAAGGTGACCACATCCTGCTGTCGATTTCCGACGACGGCAAGGGCATGGACCCGAGCATCCTGCGCGCCAAGGCCGTGGAAAAGGGGCTGATGGACAAGGACGCGGCCGACCGCCTGAGCGAGTCGGACTGCTACAACCTGATCTTCGCCCCGGGCTTCTCGACCAAGACCGAGATCTCCGACGTGTCCGGCCGCGGTGTTGGCATGGACGTGGTGAAGACCAAGATTTCCCAGCTCAACGGCTCGATCAACATCTTCTCGGCCAAGGGTCAGGGCTCGAAGATCGTCATCAAGGTGCCGCTGACCCTGGCGATCATGCCGACGCTGATGGTGATGCTGGCCAACCAGGCGTTCGCCTTCCCGCTGGTCAACGTCAACGAGATCTTCCACCTCGACCTGTCGCGCACCAACGTGGTCGATGGCCAGGAAGTGGTGATCGTGCGCGACAAGGCGCTGCCACTGTTCTACCTCAAGCGCTGGCTGGTCCAGGACCACGAGCACGAAGAGCAGCACGAAGGTCATGTGGTGATCCTCTCGGTCGGCACCCAGCGCATCGGTTTCGTGGTCGACCAGTTGGTCGGCCAGGAAGAGGTGGTGATCAAGCCGTTGGGCAAGATGCTGCAGGGAACCCCGGGCATGTCCGGCGCGACCATCACCGGCGACGGCCGTATCGCGCTGATCCTCGACGTCCCGAGCATGCTCAAGCGTTACGCCGCCCGGCGTATTTGATTTCGGTGGCGCGCCCAGGCGGGTGCGCCGCCTAACGGAGTGTTTATGGCAGTCAAGGTCCTGGTGGTGGATGATTCCGGTTTCTTCCGCCGCCGTGTCTCGGAAATTCTCGCGTCCGACCCGACGATCCAGGTCGTGGGTACCGCGACCAACGGCAAGGAAGCGATCGACCAGGCGCTGGCGCTCAAGCCCGATGTCATTACCATGGACTATGAAATGCCCATGATGGACGGCATCACTGCGGTGCGTCACATCATGCAGCGCTGCCCGACGCCGGTATTGATGTTCTCCTCGCTGACCCATGAAGGCGCCCGCGTCACCCTCGACGCCCTGGATGCCGGTGCGGTCGACTACCTGCCGAAGAATTTCGAAGACATCTCGCGCAACCCGGAGAAGGTCAAGCAGATGCTCTGCGAGAAGGTCCACACCATCTCGCGCAGCAACCGACGTTTCAGTGCCTATTCGAGCCCGGCCCCAGCCGCCGCGCCTGCACCGGCCAGCAGCCAGGCTCCAGCCAGCAGCTTTGCCGGTACCGCGCCTGCGCGCACTGCCACCCCGGCCCGCGCCGCAGCAACGGCTGCCACGCATTCGCCGGCACCCAAGCGTAAGCCGTACAAACTGGTTGCGATCGGCACCTCCACGGGCGGTCCGGTTGCGCTGCAGAGGGTGCTGACCCAACTGCCCGCCGGTTTCCCGGCGCCGATCGTGTTGATCCAGCACATGCCGGCGGCCTTCACCAAGGCCTTTGCCGAGCGCTTGGACAAACTGTGCAAGATCAATGTCAAAGAGGCCGAGGACGGTGACGTGCTGCGCCCGGGCCTGGCCCTGTTGGCCCCGGGTGGCAAGCAGATGATGGTCGACGGCCGTGGCACGGTGAAGATCCTGCCGGGCGATGAACGCCTGAACTACAAACCCTGCGTGGATATCACCTTTGGTTCCGCTGCCAAGTCCTACGGCGACAAGGTGCTCTCGGTGGTCCTCACCGGCATGGGCGCCGATGGCCGCGAAGGCGCGCGCCTGCTCAAGCAGGGTGGCAGCACCGTGTGGGCGCAGGATGAAGCCAGCTGTGTGATCTATGGCATGCCCATGGCGATCGTCAAGGCCAACCTCGCCGACGCTGTCTACAGCCTTGACGAGATCGGCAAGCACTTGGTCGAGGCGTGCGTCTGATGGATGTATTGAGCCTGATCGGCCTGATCCTCGCCTTTGTCGCCATCGTCGGCGGCAATTTCATGGAGGGCGGCCACGTCGGTGCGCTGATCAACGGCCCGGCGGCACTGATCGTGCTGGGCGGCACCCTGGCGGCGGCATTGCTGCAGTCGCCGCTGTCGTCGTTCAAACGTGCCCTGCAGATCATCCGCTGGATTTTCTTCCCGCCACGGGTGGACCTGGCCGGCGGCATCGACCGGGTGGTGAACTGGAGCCTGACGGCGCGCAAGGAAGGCCTGCTGGGCCTGGAAGGCGTCGCCGATGCCGAGCCTGACCCCTATGCGCGCAAAGGCCTGCAGTTGCTGGTCGACGGTGCCGAGCCGGAAGCCATTCGCAGCATCCTCGAAGTCGATTTCTTGACCCAGGAGTCCCGTGACATCCAGGCTGCCAAGGTGTTCGAGAGCATGGGCGGCTACGCGCCGACCATCGGTATCATCGGTGCGGTCATGGGGCTGATCCATGTGATGGGCAACCTCGCCGATCCCTCGCAACTGGGCAACGGCATCGCCGTCGCCTTCGTCGCCACCATCTATGGCGTGGCCAGCGCCAACCTTATCCTATTGCCGGTCGCCAACAAGCTCAAGGCCATCACCCTGCGCCAGTCGCGTTACCGCGAGATGCTGCTCGAAGGCCTGCTGTCGATTGCCGAAGGCGAGAACCCACGCTCGATCGAGCTGAAGCTGCAAGGCTTCATGGAGTAAGCCATGGCACGCCGTCGCAAAGTCGAAGAGCACGAGAACCACGAACGCTGGTTGGTCTCGTATGCCGACTTCATTACCCTGCTGTTCGCGTTCTTCGTGGTCATGTACTCGATTTCGTCGATCAACGAAGGCAAGTACAAGCAGATCTCCCAGGCGCTGATCGGCGTGTTCAACGACCCCGAGCGCAGCATGAAACCGATCCCGATCGGCGATGAGCGCCCGCTGAGCGTCAAGCCGGCCGAACCGTTGATCAAGGACAGCGAGCAGACCGACGCGGGCCTGGCGCAGACCAGCGCCGACCCGCTCAAGACCATCGCCGACGATATGCGTGACGCCTTCGGCGACCTGATCAAGTCCAACCAGATGACCGTGCGCGGTAATGAATTGTGGGTGGAGATCGAGCTCAACTCCTCGCTGTTGTTCGCCAGCGCCGATGCCATGCCCAGTGATGTCGCATTCGAAATCATCGAGAAGGTGGCGAAGATCCTCAGGCCGTTCGCCAACCCGGTGCACGTCGAGGGTTTCACCGACAACCTGCCGATCCGTACCGCCCAGTATCCGACCAACTGGGAGCTGTCGTCGGCGCGGGCGGCGAGCATCGTCCGCTTGCTGGCCATGGAAGGGGTCAACCCGGCGCGCATGGCATCGGTGGGGTATGGCGAGTACCAGCCGGTGGCCAGCAACGACACTGCCGACGGCCGCGCGCGCAACCGCCGGGTGGTGCTGGTGATCTCGCGTAATCTGGAAGTGCGCCGCAGCCTGACCGGCAGCGGCAGCGCCAACGCCACCCCGGACGCGGCGATGCGCCGGGCTGGCACACAAAGTGCACCAGCCTCGCCAGCACCGACGACCGGGGGCTGATTTCGTCAAATCCCCGTCACTGAACTTCACACCGTTCCCGGCAGGGCAGGCGGCCATACCGGGAGGAAGCAACGCACGATGAGAGTCTGGGCAGTAGCCAATCAAAAAGGTGGCGTCGGCAAGACCACCACCACCATCGCCCTGGCCGGCCTGCTGGCCGAGGCGGGCAAGCGCGTGGTCGTGGTCGACCTCGATCCGCACGGTTCGATGACCAGCTATTTTGGGCACAACCCGGATGCGCTGGAGCACAGCTGCTACGACCTGTTCTTGCACAAAGGCACGGTGCCCGACGGGCTGCCAGGCCAGCTGCTGCTCCCCACCAGTGACGAGCGTATCTCGCTGCTGCCGTCGAGCACCGCATTGGCGGTGCTCGAGCGTCAGTCACCGGGCCAGAGTGGCCTGGGCCTGGTGATCGCCAAGAGTCTGGCGCAGCTGTGGCAGGATTTCGACTTCGCCCTGATCGACAGCCCGCCCTTGCTGGGCGTGCTGATGGTCAACGCCCTGGCCGCCAGCCAGCAGTTGGTGATCCCGGTGCAGACCGAGTTTCTCGCGGTCAAGGGCCTGGAGCGCATGGTGGGCACGCTGGGCATGATCAACCGTTCGCGCAAGCAGGCGTTGCCGTACCAGATCGTGCCGACCCTGTTCGATCGACGCACGCAGGCGTCGCTGGGCACCTTGAAAGTGCTGCGCGACACTTATGGCGATCAGGTCTGGCAAGGTTACATTCCGGTGGATACGCGCCTGCGCGATGCCAGCCGCAACGGTGTCACGCCCTCGCAGTTCGACGGCAAGAGCCGTGGCGTGGTGGCCTACCGGGCGCTGCTCAAGCATCTGCTCACCTATCGCTCCGCGCTGCAGGTGGCCTGATGAACCAGGCACCGCACATCACCACCAAGCCGCAGATGGCCTTGCAGTCATACCTGGATGGGTTGCTGCAGGAGGCTACCGAGCCACTCGAGCTGCCGCAAGAACAGGACGCGGCGGTCGCGCCGCACGTGGAGCAGGCCCCCGGCGATGAGTTCGAGGCGGCGGTCCGCGAGGAACAGGCCCGCGATGCCCAGCGCCAGGTCATGCCGGCCGCGCCTGCGCCCCGGCCTTTTGCCGAGCCGCAGGCCAAGGTCCTGCCAACCGTGCTGCCGCCCGTCACGCCTGTCATGGACCCGGTGGTGGCGGTGGTCGAGCGTGAGGTGGTGGCAGAGGCCAGCATCCCGCTATTGACCGAAGCTCCGGCCATCGAGCCGGCGACGCCACTGGTGGAACTGCATGTACCGGCGGCGCCTGCCGCGCCCACACCACCGGCCACGGTCGACGGGCGCCCGGAATGGGCCGCCGAGCCATTCGAATGCCTGCTGTTCGATGTCGCCGGCCTGACCCTGGCGGTACCGCTGGTATGCCTGGGCTCGATCTATACCTTGGCCGGCCAGGAACTGACGCCGCTGTTCGGCCAGCCGGACTGGTTCCTCGGCATCCTCACATGCCAGGCGGGCAACCTCAAGGTGTTGGATACCGCCCGCTGGGTCATGCCCGACCGCTATCGGGACGATTTCCGCCAGGGCCTGCAATATGTCATATCGGTCCAGGGCTACGAATGGGGGCTGGCCGTGCACCAGGTCAGCCGCTCGCTGCGCCTGGACCCGAAAGAGATCAAATGGCGCAGCCAGCGCGGCCAACGCCCATGGTTGGCCGGCACGGTGATCGAACACATGTGCGCGTTGCTCGACGTCGCCGAACTGGCCGAGCTGATCGCCAGTGGCGCGGTCAAGCATATGAACACCAAACACAACTGAATCAACGCCGCTACTGCCGCGGCAACACAGAGCACACCGCCAATGGCGGATTTTGAGGGCTAGGGGAATGAAAAAGTCGTCTGCACAAGGTTCCGAAGATCCGATCCTGCAGTGGGTAACCTTCCGTCTGGACAACGAGTCCTACGGCATCAATGTCATGCAGGTGCAGGAAGTTCTGCGCTACACCGAGATTGCCCCGGTACCGGGCGCCCCCAGCTATGTGCTGGGCATCATCAACCTGCGCGG
Organism: Pseudomonas sp. BJa3; assembly: GCF_026343815.1. NCBI lineage: Bacteria > Pseudomonadati > Pseudomonadota > Gammaproteobacteria > Pseudomonadales > Pseudomonadaceae > Pseudomonas > Pseudomonas sp. BJa3. The sequence goes on from NZ_JAOXMC010000020.1 coordinate 78,226, forward strand.
CAACGTGGTGACGGTGATCGACACCCGCCAGCGCTTCGGCTTGATGTCGAGCGAAGTCACCGACAACACCCGTATCGTCATCATCGAGGCGGACAAGCAGGTGGTCGGCATCCTCGTCGACAGCGTCGCTGAAGTGGTGTACCTGCGCCAGTCGGAGATCGAGACCGCGCCGAACGTCGGCAACGAAGAATCGGCGAAGTTCATCCAGGGCGTGTGCAACAAGAATGGCGAGCTGCTGATCCTGGTCGAGCTGGACAAGATGATGACCGAGGAAGAGTGGTCCGAGCTGGAGAACATCTGAGTTGATCTTCGAGGTTGCTGTCATCTTCCTGGCGCTGCTGTGGGCACTGAGCCTGTGGTTCTTCCTCAACTACAGCAAGCGCCAGCGCGAGCTGGCCGCCCAGCAGGCCCAGGGCGATGCGCTGCGTGACCAGCGCATCAAGGACCTCGCCAAACGCTTGGACGACTACCAGAACGGTACCGTGCGCATGGGCGAAGCGATCCATGAATTGCGCGCGGTGGTGGCGCCGCTGCCCGAGAAGCTCCAGCAACTCGAGCAGCGCGACCCCAACAGCGTCACCTTCGCCCAGGCCGCCAAGCTGGTGGGCATGGGCGCCAGCGTCGAGGAGCTGACCCAGACCTGCGGGTTGACCCAGGCCGAGGCGCAGTTGATGAGCAAGCTGCACCGCGGCGAGTGAGCAAGGAAGGCGACCCGGCGGTCGCCTTTTTTCATCCCGCAATCAGGGCTTTGCCCATGAATGATTGCCACCCACTCGCATCAGGCGGTTGAACGGCAGCCACTGGCGTAATGCAGCCCGATAGGCCTCTGGATTCACATACTGGAAGGTATTGATGCGGGGCATCTGGAACAGATTGGTGATATGGCGCAGGGTCCTCAGCACCGGCAGGTGCTGGTCTACGACGTCGGTGAGCAGCCCCGGGCCGGTCAAGCGGTTGAGGCTGGCGGCATAACGATAGAAGCCGGCTGGGTCGTCTCGCAGACTGGGGCAGCTGCCATAGAACTCTGGTTCAACCAGATAGCGGCTGCGCATCTCCTCGCTGATTGCCAGCAGTGTCGGGTTGCCGGCGTGGCTGCCGATCAGGCTGGTGTTGAACTGGCAGTTCATCCCGAGCTTTTCGTTGGACATCGGAGGGAACAGCAGCAGCCCGTCGTCGGTGGTGCTCAGGTCCACCTGCTCGATGGCTTCAGCGGGGCTGCCCACCGGCCGGCCATTCACCTTGTAGGGATATTCGCCCACCGCCAGCAGGTGGTCGTCAACGTCCATGTAGATACCGCCTTGGCTGTGGAGCATGCAATAGCGCAGCACATCAGAGGCGGAGGCGAAATTGCCGCCATCGAGGGCTGCCTGATACTGGGGATGGTATGGGCCTTCACGAAAGTGGCGGAACCAGTCCTGTTCCTCCAGTGGCACTATCTGCACGCCAGGTGCTTTCTTTGCAAGCAGGTGCAGATTTTCATCAAAGGCGCTGGTGCTGGCCTTCGACAGGTATAGCCGCAGGGTGTAGGAACTGCCGTGCAGGCGTTCTGCATTGCTGCGCAGATTGCTCAGTAATGGCGGGTCGATTGCTTTGTCCCCCACCCATAGGCTCAGGAATTGTCGTGGAACGGGCCGTGCCCCGGCTGGAAACGGACCAGGCATCTGTACCGGCAAATGCAGTTCCACGCCAAGGGCGCGCAGCGTGCGCATGCGCATGGCATCGGTGACCTCTCGGCCGGCCAGGCTCACCGGTTGCAGGTCGCGGGTGCCGAGCCGGGGAAGGTAGTACTGGGGATCGACCGCATTAATATCGCCCTCGAGGATGAAGCTGTCGTTCTCCAGGTCGTAAACCACTTCGGTGTTGTAGCCGCCCACGCAGGCTGCCAACAGATCGGGTGTTCCATCAAATCGTGGTCTTCGATCAATGGCTTGGTAGGTAGCCGTATCGGCGCCCTCCAGCGCTGGGATGGGGTCGGGAATGTGGAAGTAGGGCGCGACCTCGCTCACGGGTAAGCGCGGCGGTGAGACGGGGCTTAGTGGATAGCCCAGTCGACCATTGATCGCCTGCGGCGCAATGAAACCCTCGTTCTTGAAGCGGTAGAGCGCTGCATCGCGCGTCAGGGTGGCGTGCGCCAACGGCAGGGCGTTTAGCACGCCAAAGGTAGCCATGCCTACGCCTTCGGCGCGCTCCTGCTGGCCATGACCATTGATCACCTGATCCAGACCCAGACCAAGTTGAGCGATGCCGCCCAAGGCAAGGATCGGCGCCAGTTCCGGTACGACGATGGCAAGCGGGGCGAGCAGGTTGACCGCCGCGTTCAAGTAGGCGCGCCAGCGAGCTTTGGTGATTTCGCCATTGCTGGTGATGCGATAGTCGGCGTCCTCATAGCTGTGTTTGCGTTGTTGGTGGGTCAGCGCCCAGAAAAGCTCCTCCTCGATCAGCGGGCTGTACTTGTCCGGCTTGTAGTTGACGTAGGTGCTTGGTTGCCAGACGCCTTCAGCGGTGAACCCGGGGCGGTTGCTAGACAGGTGGTTGAGTGTGGGGAAGGCGGCGAGCCCGTCCAGTGCGGTAGCCAAGCCGCTGAAGTCGAGGCCGTCGGGTTGGTCGGCGAGAGCAAAGTGATGTAGCAGGGCAGCGCGGGTGTCCGTGTTGCGGCACTGACTGGCGACCCAGTCCTGCAGCGCCGAGGGGGTGGCGAAGGTATGCAGTGGCGCGGAGTTGCCAGGGATATAGAGCAGGGTCAGGCCGCTTTCAGGGTCGCTGATCTGCAGCAGGTCGGTGGCGACATAGCCATAGATGTTCACGAAGCGTCGGAGCAGCGGCTGCGGGGCCTGCTCCAACCCCGCAGCGCGCCATGCGAGCCGGCGCGCCTGGTCGTCGAGGCTGCCTTCGGCGAGCTGGCGGTTGCAGGCGGTAATGAAGGCGATTTTCGCCGCCAGCCGATGACTGGTTGCGTGGCTACGCCAGTACGTGTCCAGCATGGCCTTGTAGGCGCTGTGAAAGTCGAGGTTGCAGATAAACTGCTGGAGGTCTTCTGCAGCCAGTCTCACATGGGTCCGGGCGCTGTATTCGCTGGGGGTGGTCTGGCGGAACAAGCCATTGTAGATGGCATAGCCGCTACTGTTGGATAGTGGACCAGGGGGATCCAGTCGGTCGACCAGGGTGATGCTTTGGCTGTCGGGAAAGTGCCCGGCCCAGGGGCTGTTCAAGGCTGCGCCAATGAGGTTGTTGCTGGACTCGCCCTGCCAGTTGGCCATGACGGCCTGAGTGAGCGTCATTTTCTGTGCCACGACGCCAACCTCGCCCACGCCGTGGCGCCATTGATGGTGCAGTACGACCACATCGGTGCGGTCGGGGTCCAGAGACTGACCGCGGCGAGCGGCCCAGTCGCGAATCGCCGTGGCCGCGGCATGATCGGGGCGTGGGAAGTCCTTGAGGTGGTCGCGGACATAGCGCACACCGGCATTGTTGACGAAACGGGGCTTCATGGTGATGACCCTGGAAAGAATGGGTCGTCACGATGAGCGATTCGCCCCGCCCGCGTGCGGCAGTCGGCTACCGCCCGTCGTCAGGAATGGTAGGGCAGGCCGGGCAGTTGGGGGGTGATGTCGCGCTCGGCGGCGGGTGCATCGCTGAAGCCCATGGGCATCTTGCCGCGCAGCTGCCAGGCGAACGCGATGATCTCGGCGATGGTCAGGTATAACGCCTCGGGGATCTGTTCCCCCAGCTCCAGGCGCGCCAGTAGGCGCACGAGCTCGGCGTTCTCGTAGATCGGCACGTCATGTTCGCGGGCCAGGGCGAGGATGGCTTCGGCCAATTCGTCGTCGCCTTTGGCGCTCAGGGTCGGGGCCTGTTGCCCGTCGTAGATCAGGGCAATGGCCTGGCGCGGTTGCTTGCTGCTCATGCGTTCTCGTCCACCCAGCGTTGTTCCAGGCGCGTGCGCGGGCCTTGGGGCGGCGTGCCGGGGTGGCATTCCAGGTCGCCAACGTCCAGCCCGCGGGCCACCAGGCGTTCGCGCAAGGCGCCCAACTGGCTGTCGATCAGCCGCGCGGTTTGTTCCTGCTGAGCCCACAGCTGGCCGGACAGTCGACCCTGGGCCAATTGCGCCTGGACCTGCAGCGGGCCAAGTGGGGACAGGTCGAATGCCAGTTCGATGCGCCACAGTGCCTTCAACGGATCATCCTGTTCACGTTCACGATCGGCTTGTTGCTCCGGGGTTTCTTCGCGTTGCAGCTTCACTTGCAGGGGAATGAACTCCTGGCCATGGCGCACCGGGACCTCGGTCTGCCAGGTGGTCTGCTGGTTACCGTTGTCGAGTGTGCCGCTCTGCTGCAGGCTGGACAGCGAATGGCTCTGCAGCCGCGAGATCGCCGCGGCGGCCAGGCGCAGCAGTTGCTGCAGGTCGCCTTCGCTTTCCAGCTTCTGCAGCAGCCGCGAGGGCAGGGGAAAAGCGCTTGGCAGCGGTCGTGGGCTGACCTGGCCGAGCATGCCCAGGGCGCTGCGCGCCAGCCCTGGCAGGGCCTGGGCGAGGGTGCCGGTGGCGAGCGCGGTAGCCAGCGGTGGATGGCCGGGCACGCTGGGCAGCGCCTGGGCCACCAGCTTGACCAGTTGTGCCTTGAGGTCGGGCGCGATGCCGCTGGCGAGTCCGCCCAGCAGCTTGGATTCGAAGAACGTGCCGCTGTTGTTCAGTGCCTGGGCCAGGTTTTTCGCATCGCCGAGTTGCCGCGCTTCCGGCAGGCTGGCGAGCAGGCGCTCGGCACTGGCGCGCAGCTCCGGGGCTGCATCGGGGCTGCTGGTGATCTGCTGCAGGCTGTTGAGCACACCCGGCAAGGAGGCCTGGAGGCTTTGCTGGGTCGACAGGTGCTGGGTAACGGCCAATTGGTCCTGGCGGCCGCTCAGGGGCACGAAGCGCAGCGCCTGCTCGCCCTGCACCAGCGCGCTGAGCAGGCTGCCCACGGGAAGCCTGCGCGGGCTGTCGATGGCCAGGGTGGCACCCGCCTGGCTGCTGTTGAGCAGGCTCACCAGCGAGCGGAAAGTGACGGCTGAGCCAGGGCTTTGCGGCAGTACCTGGCTGGTCAGCACCTTGGCCTGCAGCAAGGTGCCGACCGGGAGCTGCCGGGTATCCAGTTGAGTCAAGGTAGCGATGTTGCCGGCACTGGCCTGCTGCACCATCACCGCCAGGCGGCTGCTCTCGGGCTGGGTGACGGTGATCAAACTGCCGGGGGGCAGCGGCTGGCTGGCGGTGGTCAATACCTGGATCTGGTTGCCATTGGCCTGGGTGAGCCGCAGCAGCATCTGGAACTCCTGGCCGATCTGGCGCAGGGTGACGACCTCGGCTTCGGCGATTTCTCCAGGCGGCAGCAGACCGGGCTGGGCCTGCAGCAGGCGCAGCAGTTCGCCGGACATCGCGGCCCTGGTCGCTTGGGCGCTTACCGCGGTTTGTGTGCTGAGACTATTGATTTCAGTCATGATTGTATACAACCTGTCGAACCAGCCCTCTTGGCAGCGCCGTGGCGCGTGCAATAATGCCGCTCGCTCGCCATTGCCAGTATAACGGCAGGGGTTGGAGCGACTTGAGACACAGACTGCATAAGGCGATACCGTGACCCTTCACCTCCAAGCTGCGGGCCTGGCCTGCGAGCGCGACTGGCGGCTGCTGTTCGAGCACCTGCACTTCGAGCTGCACCCCGGCGACATGCTGCAGATCGCCGGCCCCAACGGTAGCGGCAAGACCAGCTTGCTGCGCCTGCTGGCCGGGCTGATGCAGCCCACCGCCGGGCAGATCCTGCTGGGGGGGCAGCCGTTGGCCGAACAACGCCATGCCCTGGCCAGCATCCTGCTGTGGATCGGCCATGCCGCCGGGATCAAGGACCTGCTCACCGCCGAAGAGAACCTTGCCTGGCTCTGCGCATTGCACCGCCCGGCCAACCGCGAGGCGATCTGGAAGGCGCTGGAGGCTGTCGGCCTGCGCGGTTTCGAGGACGTGCCCTGCCATACCCTGTCCGCTGGCCAGCAGCGCCGCGTGGCCCTGGCCCGGCTGTACCTGGACAGCCCGCCGCTGTGGATCCTCGACGAACCTTTCACCGCTCTTGACAAGCAGGGCGTGGCCCAACTGGAAGCGCACCTGGCGGCGCACTGCGAGCAGGGTGGTACCGTGGTGCTGACCACCCACCATACGCTCGAGCGCAAGCCATCCGGCTATCGCGAGCTGAACCTGGGGCAATGGGCGGCATGAGCGTATTCCTTCTGCTGTTGCGCCGCGAGGCGCGGCTGTTGTTCCGCCGCCCGGCGGAGCTGGCTAACCCGCTGGTGTTCTTCGCCATTGTCGTTGCCCTGTTCCCGCTGGCGGTAGGGCCAGAGACACAATTGTTGCAAACCTTGTCGCCAGGACTGGTCTGGGTAGCGGCCTTGCTGGCGGTATTGTTGTCGCTCGACGGGTTGTTTCGCAGTGATTTCGAGGACGGCTCGCTCGAGCAGTGGGTGCTTTCGCCGCATCCGTTGGCCATGCTGGTACTGGCCAAGGTGCTGGCGCACTGGATCTTTTCCGGGTTGGCGCTGGTATTGTTGGCACCGCTGCTGGCGCTGATGCTGGGGCTGCCGCCCAGTTGCCTGCCGGTGCTGCTCGCCTCCTTGTTGCTGGGTACCCCGGTCTTGAGCCTGCTGGGCGCGGTTGGGGCGGCGCTGACGGTCGGTCTCAAGCGCGGCGGCCTGCTGCTGGCATTGTTGATTCTGCCGTTGTATATCCCTGTATTGATCCTGGGCAGTGGTGCGTTGCAGGCGGCGTTGCAGAATATACCCGCCACCGGTCATCTGCTCTGGCTCGCCAGCCTGACGGCCCTGGCGGTGACATTGGCACCCTTTGCGATCGCGGCCGGCCTGAAGATCAGCGTCGGCGAATAACGAGTGCCGGGCATTGCAGCCCGGCCAACACCCTGGATGTACCCTGATGAAAATAAGCTGGACGTGGTTCCACAAGCTGGGTTCCCCCAAATGGTTCTATGCCATCAGCGGCCGCATGCTGCCGTGGCTGACCGTTTGCGCCATCGTGCTGTTGCTGGTCGGCATCACCTGGGGCCTGGCCTTCGCCCCCCAGGACTACCAGCAGGGCAACAGCTTCCGCATCATCTATATCCATGTGCCGACCGCCATGCTGGCGCAGTCGTGCTATGTGATGCTCGCCGTGGCAGGCGTGGTGGGGCTGGTGTGGAAGATGAAACTGGCCGATGTCGCGCTGCAGTGCGCGGCGCCCATTGGTGCCTGGATGACCGCGGTGGCCCTGGTCACCGGGGCAATCTGGGGCAAGCCCACCTGGGGCAGTTGGTGGGTCTGGGATGCGCGTCTGACGTCCATGCTTATCTTGCTGTTCCTGTACTTCGGCATCATTGCCCTGGGTCAGGCCATCAGCAATCGCGACAGCGCTGCCAAGGCCTGCGCAGTGCTGGCGATCGTCGGCGTGATCAACATCCCGATCATCAAATATTCGGTGGAGTGGTGGAATACCCTGCACCAGGGCGCCACCTTCACGCTTACTGAAAAGCCGGCAATGCCGGTGGAAATGTGGGCGCCGTTGCTGATCACCGCGTTGGGCTTCTATTGCTTCTTCGGAGCCGTGCTCTTGCTGCGCATGCGTCTGGAAGTGCTCAAGCGCGAGGCACGGGCCAGTTGGGTCAAGGATGAAGTGCTGAGCCAGCTTGGCCGGGAGGCGGCACGATGAGCTTTGCCTCCTTCACTGATTTTCTGGCCATGGGCCACCATGGCCTGTACGTCTGGTCGGCCTATGGCATCTGCCTGGCGGTGCTGGCGTTGAATGTCGCCGCGCCCCTGTTGGCCCGCCGTCGTTACCTGCAAGAAGAGGCGCGCCGTCTGCGCCGGGAGAACAAACCGTGAATCCGCAGCGTAAGAAACGCCTGTTCATCATCCTAGGCTTGCTGGCCGGCGTCGGCGTCGCCGTGGGCTTTGCCCTGAGTGCGCTGCAGCAGAACATCAACCTGTTCTACACCCCGACGCAGATCGCCAACGGCGAGGCGCCCCTGGACACCCGCATCCGCGCCGGTGGCATGGTCGAGAAAGGCTCGGTGCAGCGCTCGGCCGATTCGCTCGACGTGCGCTTTGTGGTCACCGACTACAGCAAGTCGGTGCCTATCACCTACCGCGGCATCCTCCCCGACCTGTTCCGCGAAGGGCAAGGCATTGTCGCCCTCGGCAAGCTCAATGCCGACGGCGTGGTGGTGGCCGATGAGGTGTTGGCCAAGCACGATGAGAAATACATGCCGCCGGAAGTCACCAAGGCGCTGAAGGAAAGCGGCCAGGCCGCCAGCGATGCGGGGGCCAAGCCATGAACGCGACCCTGGTGATCCCCGAGCTCGGCCAGCTGGCGATGATCCTGGCCATCTGCTTCGCCGCCGTGCAGGCCAGCGTGCCGCTGCTCGGCGCCTGGCGCGGCGACAGCCTGTGGATGGGCCTGGCGCGGCCGGCGGCCTGGGGGCAGTTCGCCTTCCTGGCCTTCGCCTTTGCCTGCCTCACCCACGCCTTCATGACCGACAACTTCTCGGTCGCCTATGTGGCCAGCAACTCCAACAGCGCCTTGCCCTGGTACTACAAGTTCAGTGCCGTCTGGGGCGCGCACGAAGGCTCACTGCTGCTGTGGGCGTTGATCCTCGGCGGCTGGACCTTCGCCGTGTCGATCTTCTCGCGCCAGTTGCCCCAGGTGATGCTGGCCCGGGTACTGGCGGTCATGGGCATGATCAGCGTGGGCTTCCTGAGCTTCCTGATCATCACTTCCAACCCGTTCCAGCGCCTGCTGCCGCAGGTGCCGGGCGACGGTCGCGACCTCAACCCGTTGCTGCAGGACTTCGGCCTGATCGTCCACCCGCCGATGCTGTACATGGGCTACGTGGGCTTCTCGGTGGCGTTCGCCTTCGCCATCGCCGCCTTGCTCGGCGGGCGTCTGGACGCCGCCTGGGCGCGCTGGTCGCGGCCCTGGACCATCGTCGCCTGGGCCTTCCTTGGCGTCGGTATCACCCTCGGCTCGTGGTGGGCCTACTACGAACTGGGCTGGGGCGGCTGGTGGTTCTGGGACCCGGTCGAGAACGCCTCGTTCATGCCCTGGCTGGTGGGCACGGCGCTGATCCACTCGCTGGCGGTCACCGAAAAGCGCGGGGTGTTCAAGAGCTGGACCGTGCTGCTGGCCATCGCCGCCTTCTCCCTGAGTCTGCTGGGTACATTCCTGGTGCGTTCCGGTGTACTGACCTCGGTGCACGCGTTCGCCGCCGATCCTTCGCGCGGCATCTTCATCCTGTTCTTCCTGCTGTTCGTGGTCGGCGGCTCGCTGACCCTCTTCGCCCTGCGTGCCCCGGTGGTCAAGAGCCAGGTGGGCTTTGCCTTATGGTCCCGTGAAACGCTGCTGCTGGCCAACAACCTGGTGTTGGTGGTGGCGGCGTCGATGATCCTGCTCGGCACGCTGTACCCGCTGGTGCTCGACGCCCTGACCGGGGCCAAGTTGTCGGTCGGCCCGCCGTACTTCGACGCCTTGTTCCTGCCGCTGATGGCGCTGCTGATGGTGGTGCTGGGTATCGGTGTGGTGGTGCGCTGGAAGGACACCCCCGGCAAGTGGCTGGCCGGCATGCTGACCCCGGTGCTGATCGGTAGCGCGGTGCTGGCGCCGATCGCGGGGTTGATCGTCGATGACTTCGACTGGCCGGCCCTCAGCGTGTTCGCCCTGGCCGCATGGGTGGTGCTCGCTGGCGTGCGCGATATCCTCGACAAGACCCGTCACAAGGGCCTGGTCAAAGGCCTGGGTGGCCTTAACCGCAGCTATTGGGGCATGCACCTGGCGCACCTCGGGCTGGTGGTCTGCGCCCTGGGCGTGGTGCTGTCGAGCAACAACAGCGCCGAGCGCGACCTGCGCATGGCACCGGGTGAGAGCGTCGAGCTGGGCGGTTACCACTTCCTGTTCGAGGGCGCCAAGCACTTCGAAGGCCCGAACTTCATCTCTGACAAGGGCACTATTCGCGTTTCGCGCAATGGCCGCGAAGTGTCCGTGCTGCACCCGGAAAAGCGCCTGTACACCGTGCAGCAGTCGATGATGACCGAGGCCGGCATCGATGCCGGTTTCACCCGCGACCTGTATGTCGCCTTGGGCGAGCCGCTGGAAAACGGCGCCTGGGCGGTGCGGGTGCATATCAAACCCTATGTCCGCTGGATCTGGCTGGGCGGTCTGCTGACCGGCCTGGGCGGCTTGCTGGCGGCCTTCGACCGGCGCTACCGCGTCAAGGTCAAGACCCGGGTGCGTGAGGCCCTGGGCGTGTCTGGAGCAACTGCATGAAGCGTTGGATCATGGTGGTGCCCCTGGCGGTGTTCCTGCTGGTGGCGGTCTTTCTCTACAAGGGGTTGTTCCTCAAGCCCGACGAACTGCCTTCGGCGATGATCGGCAAGCCATTCCCGGCGTTCTCCCTGGCGTCGGTGCAGGATGACCGCACCCTGACCCAGGCCGACCTGCTCGGGCGCCCGGCGCTGGTCAACGTGTGGGGCACCTGGTGCCCGTCCTGCAAGGTCGAGCACCCCTACCTGAACCAGCTGGCCGAGCAGGGCGTGGTAATCCACGGGGTCAACTACAAGGACGACAACGCCGCCGCGCTGAAGTGGCTGGCCGAGTTCCACAACCCTTACCAGCTGAACATCGCCGACCAGCAAGGCACGCTGGGCCTGGACCTGGGCGTGTATGGCGCGCCGGAAACCTTCCTGATCGACGCCAAGGGCATCATCCGCTACAAGCATGTCGGCGTGGTCGATGCCACGGTGTGGCGCGAGCAGTTGGCGCCGCTGTACCAGGGCCTGGTCGACGAGGCCAGGCCATGAAGCGCTGGCTTACTGCTGCCGTGCTTGGCCTGAGCCTGGCCGGGGTGGCCAAGGCCGCCATCGACACCTACCAGTTCCGCGACGAAGCCGAGCGCGAGCGCTACCAGCAACTGACCAAGGAACTGCGCTGCCCCAAGTGCCAGAACCAGGACATCGCTGATTCCAACGCACCGATCGCCGCCGACCTGCGCCGCGAGATCTTCCGCATGCTGGGTGAAGGCAAGAACAACCAGCAGATCGTCGATTTCATGGTCGATCGCTACGGTGACTTCGTGCGCTACAAACCGGCGCTGAGCGGGCGCACCTGGCTGCTCTGGTTCGGCCCGGGGATTCTCCTGGCCGGTGGTTTCGTGGTGTTGGCGGTGATCGTCCGCCGTCGCCGCGGGCAGGCTGTGGCCGGCAACACCGAACTGTCCGCCGACGAACGCGAGCGTCTGGCCAAACTGCTGGATAAAGAACATACCCATGACTGAATTCTGGCTTAGCGCGGGCCTGTTGTTGCTCGCCGCCCTGGCTTTCCTGCTGCTGCCGATCCTGCGTGGCCACCGCCGCCAGCAGGCCGAACAAGACCGTACCGCCCTCAATGTGGCGCTCTACGAGGAGCGCGTCGCCGAACTGTCCGCCCAGCAGGCGGCCGGGGTGCTTGACGACCGGCAATTGGCCACGGGGCGTGACGAAGCCGCCCGCGAGCTGCTGGCTGACACCGAACGCGACGATGCGGTGCGCCAGGGCCGCCTGGGCAAGGCCATTCCGTTGCTGGCGGCGGTGCTGGTACCGGTGATGGCTCTGGGGCTCTACCTGCACTTCGGCGCAGCCGACAAGGTCGAGTTGACCCAGGAGTTCGCCAGCGCGCCGCAGTCGATGAGCGAAATGACCACACGCCTGGAGCGCGCGGTGCAGGCCCAGCCGGACTCGGCCGAGGGCCTGTACTTCCTTGGCCGGGCATACATGGCCGAGCAGCGGCCGGCTGATGCGGCCAAGGCCTTCGAGCGTGCCGTGGCCCTTGCCGGGCGCCAACCCGAGCTGCTCGGGCAATGGGCCCAGGCGCTGTACTTCGCCGCCGACAAACAATGGTCGGCGCAACTGCAGGCGCTCACCGATGAAGCGCTGAAAGCCGATCCACGAGAAGTCACCAGCCTTGGCCTGCGTGGCATCGCTGCGTTCGAGGGCGAACGCTTCCAGGAAGCCATCGACTTCTGGCAGCGCCTGTTGGCGCAATTGCCGGAGGGTGATGCCTCTCGTGCCGCGCTGCAGGGTGGCATCGATCGTGCCGCCGACAAGCTCAAGGCCGGGGGCGGCAAGGTCGCCGAGGCCGCGCGCCTGAAAGTACGGGTCGAGCTGGGCGCGGCGCTCAAGGACAAGGTGCGCCCGGATGACACCGTGTTCATCTTCGCCCGTGCCAGCAATGGCCCGCCCATGCCGCTGGCGGCCAAGCGGGTGACGGTGGCACAGTTGCCGATCGAAGTGGAGCTGTCGGATGCCGACGCGATGATGCCGCAGATGAAACTGTCGGACTTCACCGAAGTCCAACTGGTTGCCCGAGTCTCGCGCGCCGGCGTGCCGACTCGCGGCGAGTGGAAGGGCCAGAGTGCGCCACTGGCCACCACCACCCAGGCCACCCAGCACCTGACCATCGACAGCCCCGATTCGTAAGAGAGCAACCGTCATGAACAGCACCGTCCGCCTGACCCTGATCACCCTGGCCCTGGGTCTTTCCGCGTGTACGGTGCACCAGCCGGGGGAGCGTGAACCGCTGCCACCGATCGAGACCACGCCGCCACCGCACCAGGGGCCGGTGGTCAAGCCACTGCCAGGTGGCCAGCCCGGTACCCAGCCGAGCAAGCCGGCGGCGATTCCCAAGCCCATGCCACGCACTTCTGCCAGCTTCGCGCCGCCGCCCGGTGGCGCCAGCCATTGGGATCCGAAGCTTGGGGTCTATGTACTGGAGAAGCAACCCAATACGTTCTACCGCCAGCGCACCTACTACCGCTGGAACAACGGCTGGAGCTGGTCGCTGAGCCCCAGTGGGCCTTGGCAGGAAACCGACAGCAGTGGCGTGCCGGGCGGCTTGGGCAGGGCGTTCGCGCAGTAGCGATCATCTGCCAGGTGCGAGCGGGATGGGTTCGATGATTAGCCGGCGATGCCCGCTGCGTTGAGGGTGCTGGGCAATACGGTTCCGGTTAGCGGTTGAATCTTGTTCGAGTCCGCCCGGTGCTGCGCCGGGCTTGAGGAGCCTTTGCATGCAACTAGAGATTTTTCAGGTCGATGCCTTTTCATCCGTGCCATTCGGCGGTAACCCGGCGGCGGTGATTCCCCTGCAACAGTGGCTGCCCGACGACGTTCTGCAGCGCATCGCCGAGGAAAACAACCTGTCCGAAACGGCGTACTTCGTACGAAATGGCGAAGCGTTCGATCTGCGCTGGTTCACCCCGGCGGTGGAAGTCGACCTGTGTGGACATGCGACATTGGCCGCGGCCTGGGTGCTATTCGAGCAACTGGGGGAGCAGGCTGAGGTGCTGCGCTTCAATACCCGCAGCGGGGAATTGCGGGTGAGCCGCAACGCTGATGGTCTGCTGGCAATGGATTTCCCGGTCAAGCAGCCGGTTGCCGTCGAGATTGCGCCGGGGTTGCTCGAGGCGTTGGGGTTGAGCGAGGCCCGGGCGTTGTATCGGACGGACGATTATGTATTGGTGATCGACGATGCTTCGCTGATCGAAGGGCTCAAGCCGGATTTCGTGGCGTTGTCGTCATTCGATGTGCGGGGGATTGCAGTGACGGCGGCGGGGCGGGGGTTCGATTTCGTCACGCGATGGTTCGGGCCCAGGGTGGGGGTCAATGAAGATCCGGTGACCGGGTCGGCCCACACTTCCCTGGCGCCTTATTGGGCCGAACGGCTGGGCAAAAACAGCTTGCGCTGTGAGCAGGGTGGGGCGCGCAAGGGGCAGTTGCAGTGTGATGTGCCGGGCAATGGGCGAGTGATCATCAGTGGGCGGGGGGCGCTGTATCTGCGGGGTGTGATTTTTATTTGAGTGCCACTGGCGGGCGGCCAATCGGCCTCCCGCTATTTCCGCGAATTGGCCGTTTGCCCTTTGTGACGCCGGGCTTAACCTGCAGGCAGATCCCTACAGGAGAAGCCCCATGCGTTCTGTCCATTTCCCCGCGGCCCTGCTGACGCTCGGCCTGCTCGCCCCACTATCGCTGGCCTGGGCCCATGGCGAAAAGCCCGATCAGGTCAGGATCCTCCAGGAGCAGCTCCCCACCAATTCCCCTGGCAACAAAGCCGTGATGCTCACGGTGAGCTATGCCCCTGGCGAGGCATCGCCCGGCCACTGGCATCCGGGTGCGGTCATGGCCTATGTGCTGGAAGGCGCGGTGACATCCAAGCTCAATGACGAATCGGAGAAGACCTACAAGGCCGGCGAATTCTGGTACGAGGCCCCGGGGACGGTGCACAGCGTCTCGCGCAATGCCAGTAAAAGTGCCCCAGCCAAGCTGCTGGTATGGAGCCTGGTGGAAGAAGGCAAGCCGGTGACCGAGCCGTTGCCCAAGCGCTGAATCGCAGGTAATAAAAAACCTCCAGTGCATGCGCATCTGGAGGTTTTCAGAGTTTGGCTCCGCGACCTGGACTCGAACCAGGGACCCAATGATTAACAGTCATTTGCTCTACCGACTGAGCTATCGCGGAATCTGCGCGTATCTTACTGCGTGTCTCGGGGAAGTCAAGCTTCCCCTAGACAATCAAGCAGTTACAGCACTTCTACGATGGCCTTGGTGACCACGTGGATGTTGCTCTGGTTCAGCGCGGCGACCGCGATGCGGCCAGTGTCCAGCGCGTAGATGCCGAACTCGTTCTTCAGGCGTGCCACTTGTTCAACGGTCAGGCCCGAGTAGGAGAACATGCCGCACTGGCGGCCGACGAAGCTGAAGTCACGCTTGGCGCCGTACTCGGCCAGCAGTTCGACCATCTGCTTGCGCATGCCGTGGATGCGCTCGCGCATCTCGGCCAGCTCGGTTTCCCACATCTGGCGCAGCTCGGGGCTGTTGAGCACCGCGGCGACGATGCTGGCACCGTGGGTCGGCGGGTTGGAGTAGGTGGTGCGGATAACCCGCTTGACCTGCGACAGCACGCGGGTGCTCTCGTCCTTCGAGGCGGTGACGATCGACAGCGCGCCGACACGCTCGCCGTACAGCGAGAACGACTTGGAGAACGAGCTGGAAACGAAGAACTCCAGGCCCGACTCGGCGAACAGGCGAACGGCAAAGGCGTCTTCGTCGATGCCGGCACCGAAGCCTTGGTAGGCCATGTCGAGGAAGGGGATGTGGCCTTTTGCCTTGACTACTTCCAGCACATTTTTCCAGTCGTCCAGCGACAGGTCGACGCCGGTCGGGTTGTGACAGCAAGCGTGCAGCACGATGACCGAACCAGATGGCAGGCTGTTCAGGTCTTCGAGCATGCCGGCGCGGTTGACGTCCTGGCTGGCGGCATCGTAGTAGCGGTAGGTCTGTACCGGGAAACCGGCGCTCTCGAACAGCGCACGGTGGTTTTCCCAGCTCGGGTCGCTGATGGCGACTACGGCGCCCGGCTGCAGGCGCTTGAGGAAATCGGCGCCGATCTTCAGCGCGCCGGTACCGCCGACGGCCTGCACGGTGACCACGCGGCCTGCGGCCAGCAACGGCGATTCGGCGCCGAAGATCAGCTTCTGCACGGCCTGGTCGTACTGGGCGATGCCGTCGATCGGCAGGTAGCCGCGGGAGGCGTGCTGGGCGGCACGGGCGGTCTCGGCTGCGATCACCGCGCGCAGCAGCGGGATGCGGCCTTCCTCATTGCAGTAGACGCCCACGCCCAGGTTCACCTTGTCGGTGCGTGGGTCGGCGTTGAATGCTTCGTTGAGGCCCAGGATAGGGTCGCGGGGTGCCAGCTCGACAGCGGAAAACAGGCTCATTGTTACCTTGGCTCTGATAGGAGAGTGATAGGGTCGCCACGCTCCAGCCGAAGGCACTGAAGCGGTGCGCAAACGGGGAGTCAGTATAGTGATACCCACCGGTCACTGCGACAGTCTGGCGCAGCTTTTCCGGCTGTTTGCGCAAATATTTTTCGACCATTGGTCGAATTGCCCGGTCCATTGCCTTGAAGGGGCGAGGGTCGCACTTGAATCTGGCGCCCGGGGGGCGCATTTGGGTATAGACTACTGGCTAAATTTACAGTTGCCGCGACATCCACGAGGTCCGTCATGTCCGAGTTCCAGCTCGTCACCCGCTTCCAGCCGGCCGGCGATCAGCCCGAGGCCATCCGCCAGATGGTCGAGGGTATCGACGCCGGCCTTTCGCACCAGACCCTGCTCGGGGTGACCGGCTCGGGCAAGACCTTCAGCATCGCCAACGTCATCCAGCAGGTGCAGCGCCCGACCATGGTGCTGGCGCCGAACAAGACCCTGGCCGCCCAGCTGTACGGCGAGTTCAAGGCATTCTTCCCGAACAACGCCGTCGAGTATTTCGTTTCCTATTACGACTACTATCAGCCGGAAGCCTATGTTCCGTCGTCGGACACCTTCATCGAGAAGGACGCCTCGATCAACGACCATATCGAACAGATGCGCCTGTCGGCGACCAAGGCGCTGCTGGAACGACGCGACGCGATCATCGTCACCACCGTGTCGTGCATCTACGGCCTGGGCAGCCCCGAGACGTACCTGAAGATGGTCCTGCACGTCGATCGTGGCGACAAGCTCGACCAGCGCGCCCTGTTGCGCCGCCTGGCCGACCTGCAATACACCCGCAACGAGATGGATTTCGCCCGCGCCACCTTCCGCGTGCGCGGCGACGTGATCGACATCTTCCCGGCCGAATCAGACCTCGAGGCCATCCGCATCGAGCTGTTCGACGACGAAGTGGAGAACATCGCCGCTTTCGACCCGCTCACCGGCGAGGTCATCCGCAAGCTGCCGCGTTTCACCTTCTACCCCAAGAGTCACTACGTGACCCCGCGGGAAACCCTGGTCGAGGCAGTGGACGGCATCAAGGAAGAGCTCAAGCAGCGCCTCGAGTACCTGCACGCGAGCAACAGGCTGGTCGAGGCCCAGCGCCTGGAGCAGCGCACCCGTTTCGACCTGGAGATGATCCTCGAACTGGGCTACTGCAACGGCATCGAGAACTACTCGCGCTACCTCTCCGGCCGCCCGGCCGGCGCGCCGCCGCCCACGCTCTACGATTACCTGCCGGATGACGCGCTGCTGGTGATCGACGAATCACACGTCAGCGTTCCGCAGGTCGGCGCCATGTACAAGGGCGACCGCTCACGCAAGGAAACCCTGGTGGAGTATGGCTTCCGCCTGCCGTCGGCACTCGACAACCGTCCCATGCGTTTCGATGAATGGGAGGCGGTCAGCCCGCAGACCATCTTCGTCTCCGCCACCCCTGGCCCCTACGAGGCCGAGCATGCCGGGCGGGTGGTTGAGCAGGTGGTGCGGCCGACCGGCCTGGTCGACCCGCAGGTCGAGGTGCGTCCGGCACTGACCCAGGTCGACGACTTGCTGTCGGAGATCGGCAAGCGCGTCGCCCTGGGCGAGCGCGTGCTGGCCACCACGCTGACCAAGCGCATGGCCGAGGACCTCACCGATTACCTGGCCGATCACGATGTGCGGGTGCGCTACCTGCACTCGGACATCGACACCGTCGAGCGGGTCGAGATCATCCGCGACCTGCGCCTCGGCACTTTCGACGTGCTGGTGGGGATCAACCTGCTGCGCGAGGGGCTGGACATGCCCGAGGTGTCGCTGGTCGCGATCCTTGACGCCGACAAGGAGGGCTTCCTGCGTTCGGAACGCTCGCTGATCCAGACCATCGGCCGTGCCGCACGTAACCTCAACGGTAGGGCGATCCTCTACGCCGACAACATCACCGGCTCCATGCAGCGAGCCATCGATGAGACCGAGCGGCGCCGCGAGAAGCAGGTCGCTTTCAACCAGGCCAACGGCATCGTGCCCAAGGGCGTGGTCAAGGACATCACCGACATCCTCGAAGGCGCCACCGTGCCTGGAGCCCGCAGCAAGAAGCGCAAGGGCATGGCCAAGGCGGCGGAGGAGGCCGGGCGTTACGAGGTCGAGCTGCAGACCCCGGCGCAGATCACCAAGCGCATCAAGCAACTGGAAGAGAAGATGTTCCAGTTCGCCCGCGACCTGGAGTTCGAAGCGGCGGCGCAATTGCGCGACGAGATCGGACAGTTGCGCGAGCGGCTGATCGCCAGCTGATTGCCGCCTGTTAGTGTTATGTGGTGTGGAAGCGGGCTTGCCAATGGGTCAATGGGCTTCCCCAGCTTTCAACCCCTGCGGCAGCTTGCGCGTCAACAGCACCGCCAGCATGCTCACCACAAGGCCGATGCCGACGAAATGGAAGGCATCGTTGTAGGCCATGATCAGGGCCTGCTGGTGGGTGATCTCCGACAGCTTGCCCAGTGCCGCGTTGTCGCTGCCCAGGCGTTCAGCCAGTTGCGCCAGGCGTTCGGCCACCTGCGGATTGCTCGGCACCACCGCCTCGCGCAAATAGTCGAAATACACTTTGGTCCTCGCATCCAGCAGCGTTGCCAGCAGGGCTATGCCGATGGCACCCCCCAGGTTGCGCAGGATATTGAACAGGCTCGAAGCCGACCCCGCGTCCTGCGGCTGGATGTAAGCCGTGGCAATCAGCGAGATGGTCACCATGATCATCGGCTGGCCGAGGGCGCGGATCACCTGGATCTGGTTGAACTGCGGGCCGGCAAAGTCCGGGTTGAGCACGCCGGAGCCGAAACTGGCTGCGCCGAACAGGCAGAAGCCCAGGGCGCACAGCACCTTGGGCGGGATCACCTTCATCAGCTGCGGTACCAGAGGGATCAGGAACAGCTGCGGTATGCCCATCCACATGATCACTTTGCCGATCTGCAGCGCGTTGTAGCCCTGCACCTGCGCCAGATAGAGCGGCAACAGGTAGATCGAGCCATACAGGCCGACGCCCATGCCCAGGCTGGCGATGCTCGACAGGCCGAAGTTGCGGTTGCCGAGGATGCGCAGGTTGATCAACGGGTGCGGCCGGGAGAACTGGAGGATCACGAACAGGATAAGGGCGAGCAGGGCGACGGTGCCCAGGCTGACGATCAGGCTCGACTCCAGCCAGTCCTTGCGATGGCCTTCCTCGAGAAACACCTGCAGGCAACCCAGGCCCAGGCCGAGGGTGGCGATACCAGCGTAGTCGGTGCTCTTGAGCAGTTCCCAGTGCGCTTCCTTCTTTTCCAGCCCATAGAGCAGCCCGGCGATCATCAGCAGCCCCGGCGGGATGTTGATGTAGAAGATGTATTCCCAGCCCCAGTTCTCGGTCAGCCAGCCGCCCAGGGCCGGGCCGATGGATGGGGCGAAGGTGGCGGTCATGGCGAACATGGCCATGCCCTTGGCGCGGTGGTGCTCCGGTAGCTTGATGAGCGTCAGGGTGAAGGCCAGCGGGATCAGCGCGCCGCCGGTAAAGCCCTGCAGGGCGCGGAACACAATCATGCTTTCCAGGTTCCAGGCCATCGAGCACAACAGCGACGACACCAGGAAGCCCAGCGATACCCAAACCGCCAGGCGTCGGGCCGAAAGCAGCTGCACCAGCCAGGCGGTCAGCGGGATCATGATGATCTCGGCCACCAGGTAGGAGGTGGAGATCCACGAGCCTTCCTCCAGGGTCGCCGACAGCGCGCCCTGGATGTCCTTGAGCGAGGAATTGGTGATCTGGATGTCCAGCACCGCCATGAAGGCACCGAGCATCACGCTCATCACCGCGATCCAGTCGCGCCGGGTCGGCTCGGCGGTCGGGCGTAACAGCGCGTCACCGGCCATGCTGGTCGTCGTCTTCGCCGCGCAGGTCGACGGTGACGGTCACCGACATGCCTGGGCGGATGCGACCGTGCAGCGGGTTGTCCGCGGCGACGGTCAGCTTGACCGGCAGGCGCTGCACGACCTTGGTGAAGTTGCCGGTGGCGTTGTCCGGCGGCAGCAGGCTGAACTGCGCGCCGGAGGCGGCGAACAGGCTGTCGACCCGGCCTTCGATCGGGGTGTCGGGGTAGCTGTCGAATACCAGCTCGGCGCGTTGGCCGGGGTGCATCCCGCCGATCTGGGTTTCCTTGAAGTTGGCCTGTACCCAGATGTCCTCGTCGGGGACGATCGACATCAGGTAGGCGCCGGCCTGCACCACCTGGCCGTTGCGTGCGTTGCGCTGGCCGATGGTGCCGCTGATCGGCGCGTGGATCGCGCAGCGGGTCAGGTTCAGCTCGGCCTGGGCCAGGTCGGCGTGGGCATTGGCGATCTGCGCGTCGAGGCGCTTGAGCTCGGCGGCCAGGGCGTCGACCTGCTGGCGTTGGCCCTTGAGGTCAGCCTGGGCCTTGTCCACTTGGGAGCGGGCGACATGGCTTTCGGCCGACAGGGTAGTGACCCGCTCCTCGGAGACGAATCCAGGTTTGCGCAGAGCCTGGGCGCGGTTTAGGTCAAGTTGCGAGCGGTCGAGGTTGGCCTGGTTGGCGGCCACCTGGGCCTGGCCCGCGGCGATCAGGCTGCCTTGCTGGGTCAGGCGGCTGCGCGCCTGCGCGAGTTCGGCCTCGCGGCTGGCCAGTGCGGCACGGGCACGCTCGACGGCGAGTTCGAAGTCGGCGGCTTCCAGGCGCACCAGCACGTCGCCTTTGCTCACGTGCTGATTGTCCTCCACGCGCACCTCGTCGATACGCGCCCCCAACTGGCTGGAGATACGCGTGATCTCGCCCTGCACATAGGCGTTGTCGGTACTCTCGTAGAAGCGTCCCTTGAAGTACCAGTGGGCCAGGAAGGCGAGGCCGACCAGCAGTACCAGGGTAATGAAGACCAGCAAGCGACGTTTGAGTGGGCTAGGCATGGGGGTATTCGTTGAAAAGTGTAAGCAAATTTAACAGCTCTGGATGGCAAGGCCACAAGTGACGATAGCGCCATTGCTGGAGCCCGATGCCTGCTCCCTGCTAACATCGCGCCTTTGTTTCTCTTCGTTCGAGACTCTCAATGACCACCGTTCGCACGCGTATTGCGCCATCGCCCACTGGCGACCCCCATGTCGGCACCGCCTACATCGCCCTGTTCAACTACTGCTTTGCCAAGCAGCACGGCGGTGAGTTCATCCTGCGTATCGAAGACACCGACCAGTTGCGCTCCACCCGTGAGTCGGAGCAGCAGATCTTCGACGCACTGCGCTGGCTCGGCATCGAATGGAACGAAGGCCCGGACGTCGGCGGCCCGCACGGCCCGTATCGTCAGAGTGAGCGCGGGGAGATCTACGCCAGGTATGCCAAGGAGCTGGTCGATGCCGGCCACGCCTTCTATTGCTTCTGCACCGCCGAAGAGCTGGAGCAGATGCGTGCCGAGCAGATGGCCCGCGGCGAAACCCCGCGCTATGACGGCCGCGCCCTGTTGCTGAGCGACGAGGAAGTGCAGCGCCGCCTGGCCGCTGGCGAGCCGCACGTGATCCGCATGAAGGTGCCGAGCGAAGGCATTTGCGTGGTCCCGGACATGCTCCGTGGCGATGTCGAGATTCCATGGGATCGCATGGACATGCAGGTGCTGATGAAGAACGACGGCCTGCCGACGTACTTCCTGGCCAACGTGGTCGACGACCACCTGATGGGCATCACCCATGTGTTGCGTGGTGAAGAGTGGCTGCCATCGGCGCCCAAGCTGATCAAGCTTTACGAGTACTTCGGCTGGGAGCAGCCCAAGCTGTGCTATATGCCGTTGCTGCGCAACCCGGACAAGAGCAAGCTGTCCAAGCGCAAGAACCCGACCTCGGTCACCTTCTACGAGCGCATGGGCTTCATGCCCGAAGCCATGCTCAACTACTTGGGCCGCATGGGTTGGTCGATGCCGGACGAGCGCGAGAAGTTCTCGCTGGCCGAGATGGTCGAACACTTCGACCTGTCGCGCATCTCCCTGGGCGGGCCGATTTTCGACATCGAGAAACTGTCCTGGCTCAACGGCCAGTGGCTGCGTGAACTGCCGGTGGAAGAGTTCGCCGCGCGCGTGCAGAAGTGGGCGTTCAACAGCGACTACATGATGAAGATCGCCCCGCACGTTCAGGGCCGGGTCGAAACCTTCAGCCAGGTCGCCCCGCTGGGTGGCTTCTTCTTCGAAGGCGCGCTGAAGCTCGACGCCAAACTGTTCGAGAGCAAGAAACTGTCGGCCGACCAGGTGCGCCAGGTGATGCAGCTGATCCTGTGGAAGCTGGAAAGCCTGCGCCAGTGGGAAAAGGATCGCATCACCGCCTGCATCCAGGCCGTGGTCGAGTCGCTGGAGCTCAAGTTGCGCGACGCCATGCCGCTGATGTTCGCCGCCATCACCGGCCAGGCCAGCTCGGTGTCGGTGCTCGACGCCATGGAAATCCTCGGCCCCGACCTGACCCGCTACCGTCTGCGCCAGGCCATCGACCTGCTCGGCGGCGTGTCGAAGAAGGAAAACAAGGAGTGGGAAAAGCTGCTGGCGAACATCGCCTGATCCAGGCTTTTCCGGCCATGTGGGAGCGAGCTTGCCCCGCGATTGCGATGTCGGATTCATGACCGCCATCGCGGGACAAGCCCGCTCCCACTGGCCGCACTCCTCGCAGAGGGGCAGGGCAGGGCGGTAAGTGATTGTTATCTGTGAAAAATTTTTTGAATATTTTCGAAAATTCGTTTGACAGCCTTGCAATCCGATCTTAATATGCGCCCCGTCCACAGCGATGAACGAAAACGAAACGCCAGGCACCCAGCCAGCGCTTCGGTTCAAAGCGACATTGTGGGGCTATAGCTCAGCTGGGAGAGCGCCTGCATGGCATGCAGGAGGTCAGCGGTTCGATCCCGCTTAGCTCCACCAAATTCCGCTTGATGGCCAAGGTCCTCAGGCAAGACCGGTTCCAGAGAACGGGTCTTGAAGGTAAGAAGGTTCGTCCCCTTCGTCTAGTGGCCTAGGACACCGCCCTTTCACGGCGGTAACAGGGGTTCGAGTCCCCTAGGGGACGCCAGTTTTACACAAGCGATGTTGCATGATGTCGCTGGGCCGAGAGGCTAGAAATCCGGGGCTATAGCTCAGCTGGGAGAGCGCCTGCATGGCATGCAGGAGGTCAGCGGTTCGATCCCGCTTAGCTCCACCAATTTTGCCGCGATTCGCGAAGGCGGATCGGCACGAAGGTTACGTCCCCTTCGTCTAGTGGCCTAGGACACCGCCCTTTCACGGCGGTAACAGGGGTTCGAGTCCCCTAGGGGACGCCACTTTTACCCGCGTTTTGCGGGAGTTTAAAGGCTCATCATCCAGATCGATGCGTCTTTTGTTTTACTCGGGGCTATAGCTCAGCTGGGAGAGCGCCTGCATGGCATGCAGGAGGTCAGCGGTTCGATCCCGCTTAGCTCCACCAATTCGCCACGATTCGCAACAGCGGGTCGGCACGAAGGTTAAAGTCCCCTTCGTCTAGTGGCCTAGGACACCGCCCTTTCACGGCGGTAACAGGGGTTCGAGTCCCCTAGGGGACGCCAATTTTTTACCTGCGTTTTGCAGGACTTATAAGGCTCATTCGCTTATTGAATGGGCCTTTTGTTTTTTCTGCCTTCCAAAAAATCCAGCTGTGCCGATCAATGGCCGCAGATTCCGCTTGCCAGAAAATATTATGAGCATAATATGTCGATCATAATATTCAGAGGTGAGCCATGAGCGACAAGAAGAGCAAGACCCGCCAGCGCATCCTCGATGCGGCGCGCAGCGCGCTGGTCCAGCAAGGCCCGGCCGATCCGAGCGTAAGCCAGGTCATGGGCGCTGCGGGGCTTACGGTCGGCGGCTTCTATGCCCACTTCGACAGCAAGGACGAGCTCATGCTCGAAGCCTTCAGCCAGTTGCTGGCCGAACGCCGTGCCTTGCTCGCCCAGCTCGATCCAGCCCTTGACGGTACCGAGCGCCGGGCGTTGGTCGCGGCCTTCTACCTGTCGCGCAAGCACCGCGATACCGAGGTGCAGGCCTGCCCGATTCCCAATGCGCTGAGCGAGATGCAGCGCCTGCCCGACGCCTTCCGTGACGTGCTGGCCGAACACATCGAGCTGATGACCGCGCAAATGGTCGACCGTCCCGAGGACATCGACAAGGCGCTCGCCGATTTCGCCCTGATGGTTGGCGGCCTCGCCGTGGCCCGCGCCCTGGGCGACGGCGAGTTGTCCGACCGGATACTGCGTGCCGCCAAGTCGGCGGTGATCTGAGCAACCTGACCCTGGAGCAAGGCGATGACTACCCTGAGCTGGATTCGTGGCGTCAATGGCACCCTCGGCCACCTGGCCCCTGAACATGTCGCCGGCAAGATGCGCCGCGCCTTCATGACTCCGCGTAACCTGCCGCCCAAACCGTGGGAGCTGCCGCTGCTGGCCAGGGCCGAGCGCATAACCTTGCGCTTCGGGTTGTCGGCGTTGCGCTGGGGGCAGGGGCCGACGGTATTGCTGATGCATGGCTGGGAAGGGCGCCCCACCCAGTTTGCGGCATTGATCGAGCGGCTGGTGGACAGCGGCCATACCGTGGTGTCGCTGGAAGGGCCGGCACACGGGCGTTCGCCCGGCGAGCAGGCGCATGTGGTGGCGTTTGCCCGCGCCTTGCTCGAGGCCGCCGCCGAACTGCCGCCGCTGCGCGCGGTGATCGGACACTCGATGGGTGGCGCCAGCCTGTTGCTGGCGCTGCAGTGGGGGCTGCGCACCGATGCGGCGGTAAGCATCGCCGCTCCGGCCCGTTTGCTCGGCGTGCTGCGTGGCTTTGCCCGGCGACTGGGCTTGCCGGCGCGGGCGCGGGCCGCGTTCATCCGCCAGGTGGAGCGCGATGTCGGCGTCCAGGTGGCGCGCCTGGATGTCAGTGCCTATCAACTGGATGTGCCGGGCTTGGTGGTGCATGCCGAGGACGATCCCGTAGTGCCCGCCAGCGAGGCGCCGCTGATTCACCAGGCCTGGTTCGACAGCCGCCTGCTGCTGCTGGAGGAGGGCGGTCATCAGCGGGTGCTGGCCGATCCGCGCCTGGGCCAGGCAGTGATCGAGCTGCTCGCACGCTCCACCGAGCGGGCGCGGCAAAGCGCCTGAGCATCCGGTACACTCTGCCCGTTCACTGAAAACCAGGAGCAGGCATGAGTTGGGATCTGGCGGCACCATTCATCATCGACCTTCGCGTCGGCAGCGAGGATATCGACGGCCTCGGCCACGCCAACAACGCCGTCTACGTCACCTGGCTGGAGCGCTGCGCCTGGCGCCATTCCCAGCGTCTGGGGCTGGACCTGGCCGAGTATCGTCGGCTGGACCGGGCCATGGCGGTGGTCCGCCATGAAATCGACTACCTCGCCGCCGCCTATGAGGACGACGAGCTGCAACTGGCCACCTGGATCATCGATTGGGACCAGCGCCTGCGCATGACCCGGCGCTTCCAGCTCAAGCGCCCGAGTGACGGCGTGACCTTGCTGCGGGCACAGACCACCTTTGCCTGCATCGAGCTGTCCAGCGGCAAGCCCAGGCGCATGCCGGCGGAATTCATCGACGGCTACGGCCCGGCGCTGACCGGCAGCTGACGGCTGGCGGAAGTTTGCTAGACTGCCGCCTTTTTCGTGGCGAGACCCTGAAATGCAAATTGCCCTGGCCCCCATGGAGGGGCTGGTCGACAACATCCTGCGCGACGTCCTGACCCGTGTGGGCGGTATCGATTGGTGCGTCACCGAGTTCATCCGCGTCTGCGACCGCCTGCTGCCGGCCTCTTCGTTCGACAAGCTGGCACCGGAGCTGCGCCAAGGCGCCCGTACCGCCGCTGGCGTGCCGATGCGCGTGCAATTGCTCGGCTCCGACCCAGTATGCCTGGCCGAGAACGCAGCGCTGGCCTGCGAGCTGGGCGCGCCGGTGATCGACCTGAATTTCGGTTGCCCGGCCAAGACCGTCAACAAATCACGGGGCGGGGCGGTGCTGCTCAAGGAGCCGGAGCTGTTGCATGCCATCGTCCGTGAAGTGCGCCGGGCGGTGCCGGCACATATCCCGGTGACCGCAAAGATGCGCCTGGGCTACGACAGCCCCGACGGTGCCCTGGACTGCGCCACGGCGCTGGCCGAGGGCGGCTCGGCGCACCTGGTGGTGCATGCGCGGACCAAGGTCGAGGGCTACAAGCCGCCCGCCCACTGGGAATGGGTGGCGCGGGTGCAGGATGTGGTCAAGGTGCCGGTGTTCGCCAATGGCGAGATCTGGACTGTCGACGACTGGCGGCGTTGTCGCGAAGTCAGCGGCGCCGAGCACATCATGCTTGGCCGCGGGCTGGTGTCGCGTCCGGATCTGGCCTTGCAGATCGCTGCGGCCCGGGATGGTATCGAGTATCAGCCGATAAGCTGGGAGGCGCTGCAGCCGCTGCTGCGCGAGTTCTGGCGCCAGGCACAGCATAAGTTGTCGCCGCGCTATGCCCCAGGGCGGATGAAGCAGTGGCTGGCGATGCTGACCCGCGGTTACCCCGAGGCGGTGGCGCTCTTCGCTGAGTTGCGTCGGGAGGATGACTGCCAGCGAATCAGCGGCTTGCTGGGGATGGAGGAGCAGGCGGCGCTAGTCTGTGTTGCCTGAGCCAACCTGGCGTAAATTTTTTCACGTTGGCCCTTGAAAGCCTTTTGCCCGGACATATCTCTTGAGTACGCGATGCCGAACTCGGGTCGCGTAGTGACTTAACTTGCTGAATCTCAGGAGTTCATGACCATGACTACCGCTTTCTCTCTCGCACCACTTTTCCGCAACTCTGTCGGTTTCGACCGTTTCAACGATCTGTTCGAAGCCGCCGCCCGTAATGAGGCCGGTAGCAGCTACCCGCCCTACAACGTGGAAAAACACGGTGATGACCACTACCGCATCGTGGTGGCCGCCGCTGGTTTCCAGGAGCAGGACCTCGATCTGCAGGTCGAAAAAGGCGTCCTCACGGTGACTGGCGGCAAGCGCGACGGCAGCAGCGAAGGCGTTACCTTCCTGCACCAGGGCATTGCCCAGCGTGCCTTCAAGCTGTCGTTCCGCCTGGCCGACCACATCGAGGTCAAGGGCGCGGGCCTGGCCAATGGATTGCTCAGCATCGAGCTGCTGCGCATCGTGCCGGAAGAAGCCAAGGCCAAGCGGATTCCGATCAACGGTGACAAGCCGGCGCTGAACTGATTTCAGCGCATGAAGAAAGGGCACCCTCGGGTGCCCTTTCTGCATTCTGTGGCGCAAGCAACTGTGTTTGGGCATCAGTAGTCCGCCGGTGCCTCCAGCAGCATCTGGCGAAACTCCGGCAATGGCAATGGGCGGCTGTGCAGGTAGCCCTGGTACAGGTGGCAGCCTTGTCGCTCAAGGAACTCCAGCTGTTCGGTGAGTTCCACCCCCTCGGCAATCACCGCGAGCTCCAGGCTGCGAGCCATGGCCACGATCGCGCGGACGATCTCGGCGTCGTTGGGGTCGACCGGTGCGTCGCGTACGAAGGTCTGATCGATCTTCAGCGCATCCACCGGCAGGCGCTTGAGATAGGTGAGCGACGAATAGCCAGTGCCGAAGTCGTCCATGGCGAAGCTCACGCCGTGACGCTTGAGTTCGCGCATCTTGCTGATGGTGTCCTCCAGGTTCTGGATGACGATGCCTTCGGTGATCTCCAGCGTGAGCATGCGCCGGGGCAGGCGGTAGTCGTCGAGGCTGCGCAGCACCCGGTCGACGAAATCGTTCTGGCGGAATTGCCGCGGGCTGATGTTGACGCACAGGCTGAAATCGTCGGCGTCGATCAGGCCATCGCCAAGCATCCGCGCACAGGCGTCGCAGGCTTCATCGAGAATCCAGCTGCCGACTTCGAGGATCAGCCCGCTTTCCTCCAGAACCTGAATGAACTGCGCCGGAGGTTGCTGGCCCAGTTGCGGATGATGCCAGCGCAGCAGCACTTCAGCGCCGACGATCCGGTTGTCGCGGGCATCGACCTGGGGCTGGAAGTGCAAGGCCAGTTCGCCGCGGGCGAGGGCCAGGCGCAAGTCGTTCTCCATGCGCAGCCGCTCACTAGCGGCCTTCTGCATGGTGGTGTGGAACAATTGCGTGGTGTTACGTCCGGAGTCCTTGGCGCGGTACAGGGCGATGTCGGCACGCTTGAGCAGGTCGGCGGGGGTGGCGCCATGGTCGGGGATCAGCGCCACGCCGATACTGGGTGTGACCTGCAGGCGCTGGCCGTCCAGCGACATCGGTTCGGCCAGCAGCTCGCGCAGGGTGTCGGCCAGTTCACGTACCTTGTTTTCCACCTGCTCGCGGCTGCCCTCCAGGCCGCTGAGCAAAACCACGAATTCGTCGCCGCCCAACCGCGCCACGGTGTCTTCCAGGCGCACACTGGCTTCGAGACGGGCGGTGATGATCTTCAACACCGTGTCGCCCACTGGGTGGCCGAGCGAGTCGTTGATGTGCTTGAAGTGGTCAAGGTCGAGGAACAGCAAGGCGCCGCGCAGGTTGTGGCGCTTGAGCAGGGCGATCTGCTGACTCAGGCGATCCATCAGCAGGGCGCGATTGGGCAGGTTGGTCAGTGGGTCGTGGTAGGCCAGGTGGCGGATCTGTGCCTGAGCGTTCTTCAACAGGCTGACATCGCGAGCGGTCAGCAGCAGGCAGTCGGTTTCGTTGAGGCTGATTGGCTCTACCGACACTTCCACAGTGAGGATATCGCCGCGCTTGTTGCGGCCGAGCATCTCCCGGTGATGCACCCGGCCGCGCTCGCGCAGTTCGTTGAGCAGGGCAGCGCGCTGTTTCTCATCGGCCCAGATGCCGATCTCGTAGACCGTGCGGCCCAGCACCTCCTCAGGCTTATAGCCGGTCAACCGGCTGAAGCCGTCGTTGACTTCCACATAGCGCCCGCTGTGGCGCTCGGTAATAGTGATGGCGTCGGGGCTGGAATGGAACGCCTTGGCGAATTTCTCCTCGCTTGCCTTGAGCGCTGCCTCGGCGCGTTGCTGCTGAGTAATGTCGCGCAGGGTGGTAACGCTGCACGGCTGGCTGTCTACGCTGATCAGGCGGCTGGAGATCACGCAGGTCAGCGGCGTGCCGTTGCGGTGATTGACCACCACCGCCACATTGCTCAGGGCCTGGTCGCGGATCACCCGCTCGATGCGCTGGGCACGTTCGGCCGACTCGGCCCACAGGCCGATTTCCTCGGCGGTGTGGCCGAGGATCTGCTCCGGGGCCCAGCCAAAGGTCTGGCTGAAGGCCGGGTTGATCTCGATGAACTGACCGCTGTCCTGGCGGGTCACGCAGATGGGGTCGGGGCTGACCTGGAACAGGCTGGCGAACTTTTCCTCTGAGGCCGTCAGACGCTGTTCGCGCTCCACCTGGTCGGTGATGTCGAGCAAAGTGCCGGCCATGCGCAGCGGGTTGCCCTGTTCGTCGCGGTATAGACGGGCGCGGCTTTCGATATAGCGCGAGGCACCGTTGTCGAGCTGTACGCGATAGGTGATCTGGTAATTGCCCGCCGGTCCTTCGCGCAGGCTGCGATAGGCCTGGCGCATGACGCTGCGTTCGTGCTCGGGCACGCCTTCGAAAAAGGCCTCGAACGATTCGTGGAAGGGCACTGGGTCCAGCCCGTGCAGTTGCGCGGCGCGGGCCGAACCGTAGAGCATGCCGCTGGGGATGTGCCAGTCCCAGGTACCCAGCTGGGCCGAGTCCAGGGCCAGATCGAGACGCTCCTGGCTGTCCTTGAGCGCCTGTTCGGCGCGTTTGCGCTCGGTGGTATCGACAAAGGTGCTGATCAGGTAGGTGCCACCTTCGAGTTCGATGCCTTGGGTACAGAGAATGCCATCGTGAATCTTGCCGTTGGTGGCGCGGAACTGCACCTCGAGGGTCAGTGGGCCGCTACCGGCGCGGGTGGCTTCCAGCACCTGGTGACGTTGCTCGGGGTTGACCCACAGGCCCAGTTCGACGCTTGTCTTGCCCACTACTTGAGCGCCCGGCCAACCGAACATGTGCTCGAAGTGCTGGTTGACCTCGATGATCAGGCCGTCATGGCGGCGAGTCAGGAGGATGGCGTTGGGGCTGAGGTGGAACAGGGTGGCGAAGCGCTTCTCCGAATGGATCAGCGCGGTTTCGCGCTCGCGCTGGCGGCTGATCTCGCGGATCACCCCGATCATCTGCGGGCGGCCATGGGGATCGTGGGTAAGGCTGCCGTTGATTTCCAGCCAGTGCACGCTGCCATCGGGCCAGCGGATGCGATGGCGCATGGCCTGCTCGACCGGTTCGCCATTGACCACGGCCTGGAACGCCTGGCGCGTCCGGGCGCGATCCTCCTCGGGCAGCAGGTCGAGGTAATCGATGTCGTTGGGCAGCGGCCGTTGCGGGTCGAAGCCGAACAGCGCCTGGGTGCCCCGCGACCAGCTCACCCGGCCACTCTCGATATCCCACAGCCAAGCCCCCAGGCGCGCGGCGTTGAGCGCGGCCAGCAACTGGGGAGCGTTCTGCCAGGCCTGTTCCGACTCCTGTGGGTCGGCCGCGGGAATACGGGGCAGGCGCGGAAAGCGGTTTGCTGATTTGGGCATCGATACCAGACCTTTGGCGGAAACGCGTCCTTGTGGAGAGAGAATGCCGTGCCTGCGACCGGTCAGGCAGCCCCGGCGTCGCTGTCGAGCAGCGCCATGAAGGCCCTGGCCGCATTCGATAGCGTGCGCTCCGTGTGCAATATGTAGCCTAGCTGGCGCGACAGCTGTATGCCGGGCAGTGCGATGGGCGCAACCTGCTCATCGAGCATAGTACGTGGCAGCACACTCCAGGCCAGGCCGATCGACACCATCATCTTGATGGTTTCCAGATAATTGGTGCTCATGGCGATATTCGGCACCAGGCCCTGGCTTTCGAACAGGCGCTGGACAATATGGTGTGTGAAGGTATTGCCGCCGGGGAACACCGCCGGGTGGCGCGCCACGTCAGCCAGGCTGACTCCGCCGTTGCTGGCCAGCGGGTGCTCCGGCGAGGCGACGAAGTCGAGGGCGTCATTCCAGACTTGAGTCGCCCTGATCAGATGGTGAGGTTCTGGGGCCAGGGTAATAACGGCAATCTCAGCGCGGCCATGGAGAATTTCATCGTAGGCAGCTTCTGAATCCATGAACTGAATATCCAGCGCTACTTCGGGGTGTTGCCGGGTGAAAGCCCGTAATACCGGGGGGAGTCGATGTAAACCTATATGGTGGCTAGTTGCCAGGGTTAGTCGACCTCCCACTTCACCCGTCAGATTGGTCAATGCGCGTCGCGTATCATCGAGCACGTTGAGGATCTGATAGGCCCTTGGCAGCAACGCGCGGCCAGCTTCGGTGAGGTTCACTTCACGGCCCAGCCGATCGAAAAGCCGCACATCCAATTGTTGTTCCAGCCCGGCGATGCGTTTACTGATAGCGGGTTGTGTCAGATGCAGACGCTCGCCGGCGCCGGAAAAACTGCCGGTTTCGGCAATGGCGATGAAGGCGCTGAGGTTGGCCAAGTCCATCTGATTTGAATTCCTGATGGTTATGCAAAGCATGAAAATTATGAATTTGAGTTATTCAATTTAACGCCATAGCATCGTCCGTACAAGCCAAGGGGTCTTTGGCATAGAAAGACGCTGATGAGGAACAGTCTGATGGCTGGTAAAACGCTCTACGACAAACTTTGGGAAGCTCATGAGGTCAAGCGCCGCGATGACGGCTCGTCCTTGATCTACATCGACCGTCATATCATCCACGAAGTGACCTCGCCCCAGGCTTTCGAAGGCCTGCGCCTGGCCAGCCGCCAGCCATGGCGCATCGATGCCAACATTGCCACCCCTGACCACAACGTGCCGACCACGCCTGAGCGTAAAGGCGGTATCGAGGCCATCGCCGACCAGGTTTCGCGCCTTCAGGTGCAGACCCTTGATGAGAACTGTGACGAATATGGCATCGTCGAATTCAAGATGAATGACGAGCGTCAGGGTATCGTGCACGTCATCAGCCCGGAGCAGGGCGCGACCTTGCCGGGCATGACCGTGGTCTGCGGTGATTCGCATACTTCCACCCATGGCGCGTTCGGTGCCCTGGCCCATGGCATCGGCACCTCCGAGGTCGAGCACGTGCTCGCCACACAGTGCCTGGTGGCCAAGAAGATGAAGAACATGCTGGTGCGCGTCGAAGGCCAATTGCCCGCCGGTGTCACCGCCAAGGACATCGTCCTCGCCGTGATCGGCAAGATCGGCACCGCCGGCGGTAACGGCCATGCCATGGAGTTTGCCGGCAGCGCGATCCGCGACTTGTCCATGGAAGGTCGCATGACCATCTGCAACATGTCCATCGAGGCCGGTGCCCGTGTGGGCTTGGTCGCGGTCGACGATACCACCGTCAACTACGTCGAGGGCCGTCCCTACGCGCCAAAGGGCGAGCAGTGGACGCAGGCCATCGAGACCTGGAAAGGATTGGTCTCTGACGCCGACGCAGTGTTCGACACCGTGGTCGAACTCGACGCCGCGCAGATCAAGCCACAGGTGAGCTGGGGCACCTCGCCGGAGATGGTGTTGGCCGTCGATCAGCGCGTGCCTGATCCGGCCGCCGAGCCCGACTTGATCAAGCGTGGCTCGATCGAGCGCGCCCTCAAGTACATGGGCTTGGCTGCGAACCAGGCGATCACCGATATCCAGCTTGACCGCGTGTTCATCGGCTCGTGCACCAACTCGCGCATCGAAGACCTGCGCGCAGCTGCTGAGATCGCCAAGGGCCGCAAGGTCGCCGCCAACATCAAGCAGGCGCTGGTGGTGCCGGGCTCGGGATTGGTCAAGGCCCAAGCGGAGCGCGAAGGGCTGGACAAGATTTTCCTCGAGGCCGGTTTCGAGTGGCGTGAACCAGGTTGCTCGATGTGCCTGGCGATGAACCCGGACCGCCTGGAAAGCGGCGAGCACTGCGCGTCCACTTCCAACCGCAACTTTGAAGGTCGCCAGGGCGCCGGTGGCCGTACCCACCTGGTCAGCCCGGCCATGGCCGCCGCCGCCGCAGTGACCGGCCACTTCATCGATGTCCGCGAGTTGATCCAAGGGAGCGCAGCATGAAAGCCTTTACCCAGCATACTGGTCTTGTCGCACCTTTGGATCGAGCCAACGTCGACACCGATCAGATCATTCCCAAGCAGTTTCTCAAGTCGATCAAGCGCACTGGCTTCGGTCCCAACCTGTTCGACGAGTGGCGCTACCTTGACGTCGGCCAACCATACCAGGACAACAGCAAGCGCCCGTTGAACCAGGATTTCGTGCTCAACCATGCGCGTTACCAAGGAGCCAGCGTGTTGCTGGCGAGGGAGAACTTCGGTTGCGGCTCTAGCCGCGAGCATGCTCCGTGGGCACTCGATGAGTACGGTTTCCGCAGCGTGATCGCGCCGAGCTTCGCCGACATCTTCTTCAACAACAGCTTCAAGAATGGCCTGTTGCCGATCATTCTCGACGCCGCCGAAGTCGACGAGCTGTTCAAGCAGGTCGAGGCCAACCCGGGTTACCAGTTGACCATCGACCTCGACGCCCAGGCCGTGACCCGTCCGGACGGAAAAGTGCTGAAGTTCGAGATCGATGCATTCCGCAAGCACTGCCTGCTCAACGGCCTGGACGATATCGGCCTGACCCTGCAGGACAGCGACGCGATCAAGGCGTTCGAGGGCAAGCACCGCGCCAGCCAGCCGTGGTTGTTCCGCGATTGATCGAAGGCCTCATCACCACGCGTGGAAGCGGGCTTTCCCCGCGATGAGGTCCGTTGGACACTGAGTTTATCGGCGCGCCGACAGGGCGCGCCGCTTGATTGGATAGAGGAAAGCATGAG
The DNA here is from genome assembly GCF_026343815.1 of Pseudomonas sp. BJa3. NCBI lineage: Bacteria > Pseudomonadati > Pseudomonadota > Gammaproteobacteria > Pseudomonadales > Pseudomonadaceae > Pseudomonas > Pseudomonas sp. BJa3. Next base: position 111,889 of record NZ_JAOXMC010000020.1, read on the forward strand.
CAAGCAGATTCTGATTCTCCCAGGTGATGGCATCGGTCCGGAAATCATGGCCGAGGCGGTCAAGGTGCTGGAACTGGCCAACGACAAGTTCCAGCTCGGCTTCAGCCTCACCCACGACGTGATCGGTGGTGCGGCCATCGACAAGCACGGCGTGCCGCTGGCCGACGAGACCCTGGAGCGTGCGCGCCATGCTGACGCGGTTCTGCTGGGCGCCGTGGGCGGTCCGAAGTGGGACAAGATCGAGCGTGACATCCGCCCGGAGCGCGGCTTGCTGAAGATCCGTTCGCAACTGGGCCTGTTCGCCAACCTGCGCCCGGCCATCCTTTATCCGCAGTTGGCCGACGCCTCGTCGCTCAAGCCAGAGATCGTCGCTGGCCTGGACATCCTTATCGTCCGCGAGCTGACCGGCGGCATCTACTTCGGCGCGCCACGCGGCCAGCGCGAGCTGGAAGGCGGCGAGCGCCAGGCGTACGACACCCTGCCGTACAGCGAAAGCGAAGTGCGCCGCATCGCCCGCGTCGGCTTCGACATGGCCCGTGTACGCGGCAAGAAACTGTGTTCGGTGGACAAGGCCAACGTCCTGGCTTCCAGCCAGCTGTGGCGTGAAGTGGTCGAGGAAGTGGCCAAGGACTACCCGGACGTCGAGCTGAGCCACATGTACGTCGACAACGCCGCCATGCAGCTGGTGCGCGCGCCCAAGCAGTTTGACGTGGTGGTGACCGACAATATGTTCGGCGACATCCTGTCGGATGAAGCTTCCATGCTCACCGGTTCCATCGGCATGCTGCCGTCGGCGTCGCTGGATGCCGACAACAAGGGCATGTACGAGCCGTGCCACGGCTCGGCGCCGGACATCGCCGGGCAGGGCATCGCCAACCCGCTGGCGACCATTCTCTCGGTGTCGATGATGCTGCGCTACAGCTTCAACCAGACGGCCGCCGCCGAGGCGATCGAGCAGGCGGTGAGCCTGGTGCTGGACCAGGGCCTGCGCACTGGTGACATCTTCTCCGAAGGTTGCCGCAAGGTCGGTACGCAGGAAATGGGCGACGCAGTAGTCGCAGCGCTGCGGAATCTGTAATCTCTCTGGCCCGCCACCCAAAACTCCCGGTGGCGGCCCACTTTTAGCAAAGGTGTAGTTGCGATGAAACGTGTAGGTCTGATCGGTTGGCGTGGAATGGTCGGTTCCGTGCTTATGCAGCGGATGCTCGAAGAGCAGGACTTCGACCTGATCGAGCCGGTGTTCTTCACCACCTCCAATGTCGGTGGCCAAGGTCCGGCGGTGGGCAAGGACATTGCGCCGCTCAAGGATGCCTACAACATCGAAGAGCTCAAGACCCTCGACGTCATCCTCACCTGCCAGGGCGGCGACTACACCAACGAAGTATTCCCCAAGCTGCGCGAAGCCGGCTGGCAGGGTTACTGGATCGACGCGGCCTCCTCCCTGCGCATGCAGGACGACGCGGTGATCATTCTTGACCCGGTCAACCGCAAGGTCATCGACCAGCAGCTGGATGCGGGCACCAAGAACTACATCGGCGGCAACTGCACCGTCAGCCTGATGCTGATGGGGCTGGGCGGCCTGTTCGAAGCCGGCCTGGTCGAGTGGATGAGTGCCATGACCTATCAGGCGGCTTCCGGTGCCGGCGCGCAGAACATGCGTGAGCTGATCAAGCAGATGGGCGGTATTCACGCGGCGGTCGCCGACGACCTGGCCAACCCGGCCAGCGCCATCCTCGACATCGATCGCAAGGTGGCCGAGGCCATGCGTGGCGAAGGCTTCCCGACCGACAACTTCGGCGTGCCGCTGGCCGGCAGCCTGATCCCGTGGATCGACAAGGAACTGCCGAACGGCCAGAGCCGCGAAGAGTGGAAGGCCCAGGCCGAGACCAACAAGATCCTCGGGCGCTTCAAGAGCCCGATCCCGGTCGATGGCATCTGCGTGCGGATTGGCGCCATGCGTTGCCATAGCCAGGCGCTGACCATCAAGCTGAACAAGGATGTGCCTTTGGCGGATATCGAAGGCATGATCAGCCAGCACAACCCTTGGGTGAAGCTGGTGCCGAATCAGCGTGAGATCAGTATGCAGGAGCTGAGCCCTACCCAGGTGACCGGGACCCTGAACGTGCCGGTCGGGCGTTTGCGCAAGCTGAACATGGGGTCGCAGTACCTCGGGGCCTTCACCGTTGGTGACCAGTTGCTGTGGGGGGCTGCGGAGCCGCTGCGGCGGATGTTGCGGATTCTGCTGGAGCGGTGATCTGGGTGGTTTGAGTTTGGATTTTGAAGGACCCGTGTTGCGAGAGTGATGCGGGTTTTTTTATTGGTGCTAGATTGGTTGTTGGTTGTTGGTTGTTGGTTGTTGGTTGTTGGTTGTTGGTTGTTTTGATTTTTTTTATGCGCATTCATTTGCGATGTCGACGCTTATTCACCTTTCCGCCCTTACGGCGGGTCCCTTTTTGAAGGATCAAAAAGGAACCAAAAAATCCT
>NZ_JAOXMC010000210.1:0-270 GCF_026343815.1 Pseudomonas sp. BJa3
GAGTAGCGCTGCGAGCGCACGCCCATGCCGCGCTGGATCAGGTCCAGCTCCAGGCCCAGGGCCTTGGTCCACAGGGCGGAACCGTCGGCCAGCATGCGGACCTTGCCGCCGGTCTTCTGTTCGCGGCCCCAGGCGCCCATGACGAAGGCGTCGTTGACCGACACGCACCAGATTTCATCCACGCCCTTGGCCTTGAGGGCCGCGGCCTGCTCGACGTAGCCCGGCAGGTGCTTGGCCGAGCAAGTCGGCGTGAAGGCGCCGGGCAGCGCG
>NZ_JAOXMC010000211.1:0-270 GCF_026343815.1 Pseudomonas sp. BJa3
CAGTCACGGCACGCATTGAAAGAGCAGCACCACCGCGACCATCACTATCCATACGTGTTAAAATAATTCCTGTAATTCCCACCCGCTCATCAAAAGAGCGTGCCAGATGAACAGCATCTTGCCCCGTAAGACTATCGGCAACCAACATAATTTCATGGGGAAGGGAACACGCTTTAATTTCGACCAACTCCAACATCAACGCTTCATCAATATGGTTACGTCCTGCTGTATCAAGAATCAGCACATCATAACCACCCAATTTTGCTGCCT
>NZ_JAOXMC010000212.1:0-270 GCF_026343815.1 Pseudomonas sp. BJa3
TCCATCGCGACCAGGTTCCTTGGCTAACCCTTGTCAGTTCAGGAACATCAGACCCAAGATTTGAATCGACCTTGGCACTTCCTGAAGCCTGCGACCGGGCCAGCCAGCCCTCAAACATTTGAATGATTTTATTCATGTTCAGCTGTGGCTAAAAAGCGGCGCCGATGCGAACGGACCGCGATATCTGTGAGATCGCACGGGAATGTTGCCCGGAAAGCACGATCGTTACCGGGAAGACACGGATCTGCTTACTGCGATACCCTAGCGAAT
>NZ_JAOXMC010000213.1:0-270 GCF_026343815.1 Pseudomonas sp. BJa3
GCCAGCAGCGCGCCGCAGCTGTAGACGACGTTGGGAACATAGCCGTCGCGCTGCTTGGGGCTGGGAGCCAGGACCGGGCGCGGCGTACGCGCCAGGAGCTTCGAGGGGTCGCGCTTGTCGAGGAGGCATGCGCCGATGCAGTAGTTGCGCACCGTGCCAACCCCGTGCGTCAACACCAGCCATCCCTCGTCGACCTCAATCGGTGAGCCGCAATTGCCCATCTGGACAAACTCCCACGGATAGCGCGGCTCGATCAGCTTGGCGCCGCCG
>NZ_JAOXMC010000214.1:0-270 GCF_026343815.1 Pseudomonas sp. BJa3
TGATGACCGCCTTGTCGTGATAGCCGTGCGGGGTGCGCGCCATGAACAGCGGCGGATTGTCGGGAAACACCTCGCCGAGCGCGGCGGTCGCCTCATCGGCGAACACATTGTCCGCGATGCGGTCCCACACGTTGAACAAATAGGTGCCACCAGGCTTCAGCACCCGCTTCGTCTCGGCGTAGCCCTTGCTGCGATCCGGGAAGAACATGGCGCCGAACTGGCAGCAGACGACGTCGAACGCGGCATCCTCGAACGGCAGTGCCAGCGCAT
>NZ_JAOXMC010000215.1:0-270 GCF_026343815.1 Pseudomonas sp. BJa3
TGAAAGAATTGAGAAAAAAGAATTGTCTTGTGATTATGGCAACGCAAAGCCTGTCAGATGCTTCTCGTTCTGGTATTCTTGATGTTTTACTGGAACAGTGTCCAACCAAAATTTTACTTCCTAATGAAGAAGCGGAAACGAAAGGTGCTGAAGGAGTACCAGGGGCGGTCGATCTGTATAGAATGATTGGACTGAATGATAAAGAAATCCAAATTATCAAGACAGCAAAAAAGAAAAGGCAATATTATTATAAATCTATTCTTGGTCGCC
>NZ_JAOXMC010000216.1:0-270 GCF_026343815.1 Pseudomonas sp. BJa3
CCACATAGGGCACCGGCATCGCGTAGTCGCCTTCGGCCAGGCGGGTGGCCGAGGCCGACAGCCGTTCCACCGGCTGGCTGATATGGCGCGCCAGCTTCCGCACCACCAGCATGCACACCAGCGCCAGCAGCGCGCCTACGGCGGCCAGCGTCCATAGCGCGGTGTTGAGGCGCTGAGTGATGAGCTCGTACGACTGCGCCACCAGCAGGCTCCAGCCGCTGTCGCCGACCGGCTCGACCACCGTGTATCGCCGCTCGCCGGTGATCGCAT
>NZ_JAOXMC010000217.1:0-269 GCF_026343815.1 Pseudomonas sp. BJa3
CGAAACTGGCGGGAGACGCGTGAGCGCCTTCGATCCCTTCCTGGGCGACACGCCTCGCTGGTACGCCATCCCCGCGCACCGGCCGTTCCTTGAGGACCTGGCCGCCGGGGTGCTGGCCTGGCTGGGCGATCTGCCGCCCGAAACCCTGTCGGACGCCACCATTCTGCTGCCCAACCGCCGGGCCGCCCGCGCCTTCGCCGGCGCCCTGTCGAAACTTTCCCAGGGCCGCCCCATCCTGCTGCCCCAGGTTCGGCCGCTGGGCGATCTGG
>NZ_JAOXMC010000218.1:0-269 GCF_026343815.1 Pseudomonas sp. BJa3
AACCTCTAAATCATTGTCCCTATCATCAAACTCCGCTTCAAAGCGATCGGCTTCATTGCCGGCATGATCGGTAATGGTGGCGCTAAGAAGACGCTGGTAGAAAACCTCATGGACGGTTTTTTCTCCAACCTTAACCTCAATAAAAGGAGTGCTCCGCCTTAATCCCATAACCGCTTCACTCTGCTTTGAGGAGGAACAAAGACAAATTCAGGCAAAGTGATCTCTAAACCCCGTGGCAAAACAGCACCATATTGGGCAATCCCTGAATT
>NZ_JAOXMC010000219.1:0-269 GCF_026343815.1 Pseudomonas sp. BJa3
GGGCGATCATGGAGGCGACCATGGCGGTGTTGTAGGGGTGCTGGCCCGAGCGGATGCAGACCTTGCCCTTCCATTTCGGGTCGGCCAGGTCCTCGTAGCGGAAGGATTCCAGCTTCAGGTCCTTTTCGACGTACAGCACGCGGTCGCGCAGCGACAGGGCGTACCATTTGCCATCGGCGCCGCGCAGGTTGGCGGGGATGACCGATTCCAGCGTCTGCGACTTGATCGACTGCGTCACGCCGCCGTCCACCAGGTCGAGCAGGTTGCCG
>NZ_JAOXMC010000021.1:0-98197 GCF_026343815.1 Pseudomonas sp. BJa3
ATTGTGGGTGTGTTTATCTAAACGGGGTTTGGTTGTTCGGCCCCCTGGGGGGGGCAGCCCCGCCCCCTGGGGGGCGGGGGCTGCCCCCGCGATGATTCGTGCTTAGAAGAAGCCCAGCGGGTTGATGTCGTAGCTCACCAGCAGGTTCTTGGTCTGCTGGTAGTGGTCGAGCATCATTTTGTGGGTTTCACGGCCGACGCCGGACTTCTTGTAGCCACCGAACGCGGCATGCGCCGGGTACAGGTGGTAGCAGTTGGTCCACACGCGGCCGGCCTTGATTCCGCGGCCCATGCGATAGGCGCGGTTGATGTCGCGGGTCCACACGCCGGCGCCCAGGCCGAATTCGGTGTCGTTGGCAATCGCCAGGGCCTCGGCTTCGTCCTTGAAGGTGGTGACGCTGACCACCGGGCCGAAGATCTCCTCCTGGAACACGCGCATCTTGTTGTTGCCCTTGAGCAGGGTCGGCTGGATGTAGTAACCGCTGGCCAGCGCGCCTTCGAGCTGCTCCACCTTGCCGCCGGTAAGCAACTCGGCGCCCTCTTCCTGGGCGATCTTGAGGTAGGACTGGATCTTCTCGAACTGCTGCTGCGAGGCCTGGGCGCCGACCATGGTGTCGGTGTCCAGTGGATCGCCGCGCTTGATCTGCAGCACCTTCTTCATCACCACTTCCATGAACTGCGGGTAGATCGATTCCTGCACCAGGGCACGCGACGGGCAGGTGCACACTTCGCCCTGGTTGAAGAAGGCCAGCACCATGCCTTCGGCCGCCTTGTCGATGAAGCTCGGCTCGGCCTGCATGATGTCCTCGAAGTACACGTTCGGCGACTTGCCGCCCAGTTCGACGGTGGAGGGTATGATGTTCTCGGCGGCGCATTTCATGATGTGCGCGCCGACCGGGGTAGAGCCGGTAAAGGCGATCTTGGCAATGCGCTTGCTGGTGGCCAGGGCCTCGCCCGCTTCACGGCCGTAGCCTTGCACCACGTTGAGCACGCCCTTGGGCAGCAGGTCGCCGATCAGTTCCATCAGCACGGTGATGCCCAGTGGAGTCTGTTCGGCGGGCTTGAGTACCACGCAGTTGCCGGCGGCCAGGGCCGGGGCGAGCTTCCAGGCGGCCATCAGCAGTGGGAAGTTCCACGGGATGATCTGCCCGACCACGCCCAGCGGCTCGTGGATGTGGTAGGCCACGGTGGTTTCGTTGATCTCGGCGGCGCCGCCTTCCTGGGCGCGGATGCAGCCGGCGAAGTAGCGGAAGTGATCGACCGCCAGCGGGATGTCGGCGTTGAGGGTTTCGCGGATCGGCTTGCCGTTGTCCCAGGTTTCGGTGATGGCCAGCAGCTCGAGGTTCTGTTCGATGCGGTCGGCGATGCGCAGCAGGACGTTGGAACGGTCCTGCACCGAAGTGCGGCCCCAGGCATCGGCGGCCGCGTGGGCCGCGTCGAGGGCCTTTTCAATGTCTTCGGCGGTGGAGCGGGGGAACTCGGCGATCAGCTTGCCGTTGACCGGGGAGGTGTTCTCGAAATACTGCCCCTTCACCGGCGCCACGAACTCACCACCGATGTAGTTGCCGTAGCGGCTCTTGAAGTTGACCTTCGCGCCTTCGGTGCCGGGATGTGCATAACGCATGATGTGTCTCCTGGTCGTTGTGATTGTTGCGGAGTTACCAAGCGTAGAGCAAAGGTCGGGCCAGCGCCTGGAGGCCCTTGTTTATCAATGACTTGGGTCAAGTGCGGCGCCGCGATTGAAATGACCTGTGCCAGCCTCGGCACGGCCAGGGTGACACTTTGTACCCGTTGCGACACAGGCCGTGACCGCAGGGTCGGTGCAACGTTGCAAAGCGTTCACGCCTGGAGGATGCTGACGGCACGCTCTATCTGCGGAGAACAACAAGAAATGCAGAGCAATCCGTTCAGCCGCCATGCCCAGCAAGTGCTCACGGTCGCCCAGGGCCAGGCCAGCGGGCCGGGCAGCGACCCGTCCATCGCCCGCTCCTGGCTGCGTTGCCTGGAGGACTACCACCTCGACCCCGCGCGGGTCCAGGCACCGGTGGTGCTCGAACACGGCCGCCTGCTGGAGAGCCGCGAGCGCCTGCGCCAGGTGCTGCAGATCGCCGATAACGAGATGAACAGCCTGCACCAGCAGTTGTCCGGTGCCGGGCACGCGGTGCTGCTGACCGATGCTCGCGGGGTGATCCTCAACTGCGTCACCGCGCCCAGCGAGCGGCGCATCTTCGAGCGTGCCGGGCTGTGGCTCGGCGCCGACTGGAGCGAGGCCCGCGAGGGCACCAACGGTATCGGTACCTGCCTGGTCGAGCGCCAAGCCCTGACCATTCACCAGGACGAGCACTTCCGTGGTCGCCATACCGGGCTGACCTGCTCGGCCAGCCCGGTATTCGACCCACACGGCGAGTTGCTGGCGGTACTCGATGTGTCGTCGGCGCGGCCCGATGTCTCGCGCCAGAGCCAGTTCCACACCATGGCGCTGGTCAACCTGTCGGCGAAGATGATCGAGAGCTGCTACTTCCTGCGCCACTTCGAGCAGCAATGGCTACTGCGTTTTCACTTGCAGGCCGAGTCGGTCGGGTTGTTCAGCGAGGGCCTGCTGGCCTTCGATGGCGACGGGCGGATCTGCGCCGCCAACCAGAGTGCTTTGAACCTGTTGGGGACCATCCGCGGCGGAGTGCTGGGCAAGCCATTGGACAGGTTCTTCGCCTGCAGTCACGACGAAATGTTCAGCCGCGCCACTCTCCAGGGCAGCACTGCCTGGCCGCTGCACACCCGCGACGGTCGCCAGGTATTCGCCAGCCTGCGCGGCCAGGCACGGGGGCCGGTGTGGTCGGTGCCGGTGGCCTTGCCCCAGACCGCTGCGCCGGGCATCTGCCTGCTCGATCCGGCCTTGCGCGAGGACTTCCGTCGCGCCGTGCGGGTGTTCGAGCGTGACGTGCCGCTGCTGTTGCGCGGCGAAACCGGTTGCGGCAAGGAGGCTTTTGCCCAGGCGGTGCACCAAGCCAGCGCACGCCGTGACAAGCCGTTCGTGGCGATCAACTGCGCATCGATCCCGGAGAGCCTGATCGAGAGCGAGCTGTTCGGCTATCGCGGTGGCAGCTTCACCGGTGCGCGCAAGGAAGGCATGCGCGGCAAGCTGCTGCAGGCCGATGGCGGCACCTTGCTGCTGGACGAGATCGGCGACATGCCGTTGGCGTTGCAGACTCGCTTGCTGCGGGTACTGGAAGAACGCCAGGTGGTGCCGATCGGTGGTGAGCCGCAGGCGGTGGATGTGCGGATCATCAGCGCCACCCACCGCGACCTGCTGGAACGGGTGGCGCACGGCGGGTTCCGCGAAGACCTCTATTACCGCCTCAATGGCCTGGAGGTGGCCCTGCCGGCGCTGCGCGAGCGCAGCGACAAGGCGCCGCTGCTGGACTTCCTGCTGGCGCAGGAGGCCGAAGGACAGGTCATCGAAATCGAACCGAAAGCACGACAAGCGTTGCTGGACTTTGCCTGGCCAGGGAACGTGCGGCAGTTGCGTAATGTGCTGCGCACGTTGGTGGCGTTGTGCGAGGAGGGGCGGATCGAGTATCCGGACCTCCCGCAAATGGTGCGCAATGTGGGAGTGGGTCCTGCCAGCGCCATCGCGGGGCAGGCTCGCTCCCACGATGGTCGTGTGTGTCTTGGCGATGCCGAACGCCAGGCCTTGCTCAGCGCCCTGGAGGCAAACCACTGGCACATGACCCGCGTCGCCGAGCACCTGAGCATCAGCCGCAATACCTTGTATCGAAAACTGCGCAAACATGGCATAGCCAGGGCCTGCTGAGCGAAACAGCGGGTGCGATTTCCCTCGCCCTGGGCTACCCTGCCTCGACGTTTTGCGAGGTCGATCATGCACATTCATATTCTCGGTATTTGCGGCACTTTCATGGGTTCGCTGGCGGTGCTGGCCAAGGATCTTGGCCACCGTGTCACCGGCTCCGACGCCAACGTGTATCCGCCGATGAGCACCCAGCTCGAAGCCCAGGGCATCGAGCTGACCCAAGGCTACGATCCGGCCCAGCTGGAGCCGGCACCGGATCTGGTGGTGATCGGCAACGCCATGTCGCGGGGCAACCCGGCGGTGGAGTACGTGTTGAACAAGGGCCTGGCGTACGTATCGGGCCCCCAGTGGCTGGCCGACCATGTGCTGCAGGGCCGCTGGGTACTGGCCGTGGCCGGTACCCATGGCAAGACCACTACCAGCAGCATGCTGGCCTGGGTGCTGGAACACGCCGGCATGAGCCCGGGCTTCCTGATCGGCGGCGTGCCGCAGAACTTCTCGGTGTCGGCGCGCCTGGGCGATACGCCGTTCTTCGTGGTAGAAGCCGACGAATACGACAGCGCTTTCTTCGACAAGCGCTCCAAGTTCGTGCACTACCATCCGCGTACTGCGATCCTCAACAATCTCGAGTTCGATCACGCGGACATCTTCCCCGACCTTGCGTCCATCGAGCGGCAGTTCCACCACTTGGTTCGCACCATTCCCAGTGAGGGCCTGGTCATTCACCCGACCACCGAGCAGGCGCTGGAGCGTGTCATCGGCATGGGCTGCTGGACCCCGGTGCAGACCACGGGCGAGGGTGGCCAGTGGCAGGCGCGCCTGCTCAGCGCCGATGGCTCGCGCTTCGAAGTGCTGTTCGAAGGTCAGGCGCAAGGAGTGGTGGATTGGGCGCTGACCGGCCAACACAACGTCGCCAATGCCCTGGCCACCCTGGCTGCCGCCCGCCATGTCGGCGTGGCGCCGGCCATGGGTATCGAAGGCCTGAGCGCCTTCAAGAGCGTCAAACGCCGCATGGAACTGGTTGCCGAGGTTCAGGGCGTGACCATCTATGACGACTTCGCCCACCACCCGACCGCCATCGCCACTACCCTCGATGGCCTGCGCAAGCGCGTAGGCGAGGCGCCGGTGATCGCGGTGATCGAGCCGCGCTCCAACTCCATGAAGCTGGGCGCGCACCGCGACGGCCTGCCGGAAAGCGTCAACGACGCCGACCAGGTCATCTGGTACGCGCCGCCCAACCTGGGCTGGGACCTGGCCGGCACCGCCGCGCAGTGCAAGGTGCCGAGTGTGGTCGCCGACAGCCTCGAGGCGATCATCGAACGGATCAAGGGCCAGGCCCGCCCGGGTACCCATGTGGTGATCATGAGCAACGGCGGCTTCGGCGGTCTGCACGGCAAGCTGGCCGAGGCGCTGAAGTGAGCGGGCCGGAACGCATCACCCTGGCCATGACCGGCGCCTCCGGGGCGCAGTATGGCCTGCGCCTGCTCGATTGCCTGGTGCGCGAGGACCGCGAGGTGCATTTCCTCATCTCCAAGGCCGCGCAACTGGTAATGGCTACAGAGACCGACGTGGTGTTGCCAGCCAAGCCCCAGGCCATGCAGGCGTTCCTGACCGAGTACACCGGCGCGGCCGACGGGCAGATCCGCGTGTATGGCAAGGAGGACTGGATGTCGCCGGTGGCCTCGGGCTCCGGCGCGCCGGCGGCGATGGTGGTGGTGCCGTGTTCCACCGGCACCCTGTCGGCGATTGCCACCGGTGCCTGCAACAACCTGATCGAGCGGGCGGCCGACGTGACCCTCAAGGAGCGTCGTCAGTTGATCCTGGTTCCGCGGGAGGCGCCATTCTCGACCATCCACCTGGAGAACATGCTCAAGCTGTCGCAGATGGGCGCGGTGATCCTGCCGGCGGCACCGGGCTTTTACCACCAGCCGCAGACCATCGACGACCTGGTCGACTTCGTCGTGGCACGCATCCTGAACCTGCTGAATATCCCGCAGGACATGCTGCCGCGCTGGGGCGAGCATCATCATGGGGTCGATGATTGAGGCGGTTTGTGCTGGGGCTGCTGGTGTTGGCCCAGCTCGGTGGCTGCGCCACGGTCCGCACGTTGGATGCCAACAAGCCCGGGGCACCGGTGGTGTATGCCGGGACACGGCTTGACCTGTACGTCATCAACGGTGGGTGCTGTCCAGAAGATCGGTTCGGGGCCGAGGCGCCGGCCTATCCGGGGCTGGACCTTCCTGGGAGCGCGTTGCTCGATACGCTGCTGCTGCCGTTGTCGTTATTGACGGCGGCGGGGGTGGGGTTCAACGCTACCGGTGGGTTGTAACAGCATCGCGGGGCAAGTCGCGGCGGCGAAACGCCGCTCCCACGTCCTTGAGCGATAGCCCGTAGCGTGGGAGCAGGCTTGCCCCGCGATGGGCTTGATGCCTTACTTCTTGCCTAGCTTGCGCAGCTCGTCCGACTCGACCACGCGAATTCCATCCTCCTCCTCCAACGCCAGCCGCCACAGCGCCCGGGCCAGGGTGCAGGCCTCGATGCCGCGGTACTTGCCCGGTATCAGGCGGGCGAAGGGTGCGGCCATGCGCTCACCCAGCCGTGGCTGGATCCGCTCGCCCAGCAATAGCGAAGGCCGCACGATGGTCAATTGCGGCCAATCCTGCTGCTTTAGCGCTTCCTCCATCTCGCCCTTGACCCGGTTGTAGAAGATCGAAGACTTCGGATCGGCGCCGAGCGCGCTGATCACCAGTAGATGGCGGGCGCCCATCTCCCTGGCGCGCTTGCTGAAGGCCACGACCATATCCAGGTCCACGGCGCGGAAGGCCGTTTCAGATCCGGCCTGCTTGAGGGTGGTACCCAGGCAGCAGAACGCTATGTCGACACGGCCAGCCAGTTGCGGGAGAAACATGGCCGGGTCACCCACTGGGTTTTCCAGGTGCGGATGCTCGGCCAGCGGGCGGCGCGTTGGCGCCAGCACGCGGCTGATAGTGGGCTCGTTGAGCAGGCGGTCGAGCAGGTGTTCTCCTGTCAGACCCGTGGCACCGGCAAGCAGGACATGCTGAGGCGTCAGGTACATGGTGTTTCTCCCTCGTTACTACACAGCTTAGTGGGCGCCAGGTGTTTTTGCCTGTTCCTCCGAAGCTGGCTGGGCTTCATTGCGCAAGGCTTGCTCGGCTTGTTGGCGGCGCAGGCGCTGCCAATGGCTGATTACCGCCGGCGGCGCCCAGAGCTGCGGCTCAGAGGCTTCGAAACCTTCCCTTCGTTCTCGTTCGGCAACGCTTTGCCGCGCCAGTTCAAACGCCTGTTTCAGATCGTCGGTCTGGTTCAACGCTTGGGCGAACAGGGCGTCGCCGAAGTAGGTGAAGTCGGCTTCTTCCGAACAGCCGAATGACACCCGGTCTGGCCGGGCGGCGGTCATGACCAGGGTGCGGTCGTCCTTGAGCGGGGCGATGTAGCCACCGGAATAGCAGGCGGAGATGACGATCACCTTGTCGCGGTCCTTCAGCGGGGCGAGGGCGCTGGCCAGCTCGTCGGCGGAGAGGTCGGCCAGTTGCAGGCGTGGTTGGTCGAGCACCAGTTGGTGGTCGTGGCTGCCATGGCTGGTCAGGTAGATGAACACCAGGTCCTCGGGGCCGCTGCGCTCGGCCAAGGTGCGGGCAGCGCGGGTGATGCTCTCGCGGGTGGCCATGGGCCGGTCGGCCAGATGATCGCGATGGTTGACCAAGGTGATCTGGCCGAGGGCGCCGAAACGCACCTTGAGCATATTGCTGACATAGTCGGCCTCACGCAGGAACACACTTTGCTGGCCGTCGCCGGCCACCACAAGGCTGTACAACTGCACGGGTGGGACCGACGCAGGCACCTTGGCCAGCGCATCGGCCAGCAGTTTGCCCTGGCTGAGCAGGGCCAGGTCGAGCGGGTCGGGCAAAAGCTTGCCCTGGGCGTCGCGCACGCGCACGCCGTTGACCCAGGTACCGGCTTCGCTGCGACCGTCCGGGTGGGTCAGCTTGCCACGCCCGTGGTAGGCATCGTCGGCGAAACCGCCGATATACTGGCTACCGTCAGCCAGTTGCAAGGTGCCGGTGCCAGCGAAGCGCCAGTCACGGAAACCGCCCTTGTAGCGGCTGCCATCGCTACCCAGCAGTTCGCCCTGGCCGGCCAGCGATCCGTCCTTGAAGTCGCCGATCCAGACGTCGCCGTCGGCGCTCTCGTAGCGGCCACGGCCCTCGAGGCGATTGTCCTTGAACTCGCCGATGTACTGTTCGCCGTCGGCGCTGTCGTAGGTGCCGGCTCCCTGTAGCTGGCCATCGATGAAGTGCCCGCTGAACTGGTTGCCGCTGGCATCGCTGCGCACCCCGGCACCGTTCGGTTTGCCCTTGGCGAACAGGCCCTGGTAACGGCTGCCGTCAGCCAGCTCCAGTAGCCCCGCGCCATCGTACTGGTCGTCCTTGAACTGGCCGCGGTAGGTCTGGTCGTTTTGCTTGAGGGTGCCTTCGCCATCGCGGCGGCCATGCTTGAAGGTGCCGGCGTAGTGGCTGCCGGGCGTGGTCAGGTCACCCAGGCCCTGGAACAGGCCTTCACTGAACTGGCCACGGTAGACCTCGCCGTTGCTGCCATGCCACTCACCCTGGCCGTGCCATTGGCCATCCTTGAAGCTGCCGGCGTACCAGCTGCCGTTGGGATAGTCGATGCGCCCCTCGCCCTGTAGCAGGCCATTCACCACCTGGCCACGGTAGCGGCCGCCATCGGGCAGGCGCGCGTCCGGCGGAGACAGGGATTCGCCTTCGCCACAGGCGGCGAGCAGCAGGATCAGGGTCAGGGGGAGCAGGGGGCGCATGGCGGCTTCCGCGGAAAACGATGCGCCGAGTATGCCGCAGAATACGCCAGGCCGTGAATTGGGGCGCTGCGCGCCCCGTGCGTCTGCTCCAGGCGCGGCGTGGTGGTCAGACGAAGCAGAGTGACAGTGGTTCGGCGATGTAGGCCGGTTTCTCTTCGCCTTCGATTTCAAGGGTTACCGTGGCCTTGAGCAGCCATTGCCCGGGCTTTTTCTCGGTGGCGTCGGTCAAGTCGACCTTGAGTCGTACCTGGCTGTCGACCTTCACCGGCTGGATGAAGCGCACGCTGTCCAGGCCATAGTTGACCACCATCTTCAACCCCTCGGGCAGCACGAGGATGTCCTCCATCAACTTGGGGATCAGCGACAGGGTAAGGAAACCATGGGCGATAGTGCTGCCGAACGGGGTCTTGGCCGCTTTCACAGGATCGACATGGATGAACTGGAAATCGCCGGTGGCTTCGGCGAACAGGTTGATGCGTTCTTGGTCGATCTTCAGCCATTGGGAACGGCCCAGCTCCTTGCCAACGTACTGCGAAAGCTCTGTAACGGGTACATAGGGCATCGCGACATCTCCAGATTGTCATTTGGTACGAATGTTCAAGATCAGCACGCAGCACCGTTTCAGTCAAGTTGCCCGCTTTTCGCCGAATATCGCCTTATAGGCAATTGCTTAGCGTGCTTATAATGACCGCCATGTTCTGACGGAGGTCCCTATGCTGTTGCGTGGTCTGACCTGGCTGGTGCTGTTCCAGTTGCTGGGAACGGCGATCAACCATTTGTTCCTGCACATCCTGCCCGGGCCCATCATCGGCCTGTTGCTGCTGCTGGTGTTCCTGATGGTTCGTGGCGAAGTCGGCCAGCCGCTCAACGAGGCCGCCGGCAGCCTGCTGCGCTACCTGCCGTTGCTGCTGGTGCCGCCGGCGGTGGGGGTGATGGTCTATGCCAGGGACATCGCCGCCGACTTCTGGGCGATCGTCGGGGCGCTGTTGATCTCTTGCCTGGCGACCCTGGTGTTCGTGGGGGTGCTGATGCAGAGACTGATCCACCGCCAGGGCAAGCAAGAGGAGCAGCCATGACTCTCGATTGGCACGGCGCGCTCGACGCGGTCATCCACCATCCCCTGTTCGGCATCGGCATCACGCTGGCCGCCTACCAGCTGGTGCTGGCAGGGTATGAAAAGACCCGCTGGATCTTCCTGCAACCGGTGCTGGTGTCGATGCTGGTGGTGATCGGCATCCTGCTTGTCTGCGGCATCGACTACGCCGAGTACCGCAAGAGCACCGAGATCATGAACATCCTCCTGGGCCCGGCCACCGTGGCCCTGGCGGTGCCGCTCTACCTGAACCTGCGGCGGATCCGTCAGCTGTTCTGGCCGACATTTACTACGCTGGTAGTCGGAGGCCTGTTCGCCACCGTGGCATGCCTGGCGCTGGGCTGGTGGTTTGGCGCCGAGCACATGATCCTGATGACCATGGCGCCGAAGTCGGTCACCTCGCCGATCGCCATGCTGGTGGCCGAGCAGATTGGTGGTGTGGCGGCCCTCGCTGCGGTGTTCGTGCTGATCACCGGGGTGATCGGCGCGATCTTCGGCCCGGCGCTGCTGAGCCGCTTCGGCGTGCTCAGCCCCGAGGCCCGGGGCATGGCGCTGGGCGTCACCGCTCACGCGGTGGGCACGTCGGTGGCCTTGCAGGAAAGTGACGAATGCGGCGCCTTCGCCGCGCTGGCGATGAGCCTTATGGGGGTGGCCACGGCGGTGTTCCTGCCGTTGGCGGTCAGCCTGGTGGCTTGAGGAATCGAGATGACATTACCGCTGTTTCCCCTCAATACCGTGCTTTTCCCCGGTTGCCTGCTCGATCTGCAGATCTTCGAGGCGCGCTACCTGGACATGATCGGCCGTTGCATGAAGCAGGGTGAAGGCTTCGGCGTGGTATGCATCCTGGAAGGCGAGCAGGTGGGCAAGGCGGCGCCGGTAGTGGCGTCGGTCGGCTGCGAGGCACTGATCCGCGACTTCGTGCAGCAGGACAACGGCCTGTTGGGTATTCGCGTCGAAGGCGTGCGGCGTTTTCGTGTCGAGAGTACCGAGGTGCAGAAGGACCAGTTGATGATCGGCGAGGTGCAGTGGCTGTCGGAGCTGGCGGACGGACCGCTGCAGGAGCAGGACGATGACCTGCTGGCGCTGCTGCTGGCCCTGGGCGAGCACCCGATGGTCGAGGCGCTGGACATGCCGCGGGATGTCGACGGGCGACAGGCGTTGGCCAACCAGTTGGCCTACCTGTTGCCGTTCGTGGAAGAGGACAAGCTCGACCTGCTGGCCATCGACTCGCCGCAGTTGAGGCTGGAAGCGATCCAGGCATTGCTGGAGCGGATCCAGGGCGAGTTGTTCGCCTGAACCATCCAGGCCCGCTCCGATGGAGCGGGTTGCCCAGTGATGGCCGTCAGTATTGGTAGCGCAGCAACGCCTTGGGCAGCGCGTGCAGGGCAAAGAATGTCAGCAACGCGATGCACGCTGGCAATACCAGCCACCATACCCGCTGCGGCAGCGCGGTGAGTGGCTGGCGATATTGCACCAGGGTCAGGCTCAGCGCGCACACGCAGCATGCCAGCAGCGCGCCGGCGAGGATATCGGTCGGCCAGTGCGCGCCCAAGTATACCCGCGACAGCGCGATGGCCAGGGCCGGAATGCATCCCAGCAGCACCCAGGTCAGGCGCATGCGCGGCGGCTGGCCACGCCCGGCCAGCACCGCCAGCACCAGGAAGAAGGCGAACGATGCCGAGCTATGCCCGCTGGGCATGCTGTAGCTGGTCAGCGGGTCGGTCAGCACCTCGGGGCGGGCGCGGGCGAACAACCATTTCAGCGTGCCGTTGGCCAGGGCTGTGCCGATCAGCGTCGCGCCGGCGAACAGCGCATGGCGCCATTGCCGGGCCAGCAGCAGCAGGCCCGTGAGCAAGCCGCCGAGGAAGAACTGGGTGCGGAAGTCGCCCAGGCGGGTGATCACCACCACGGCGCCGTCGATGGCCTGGCTGCGGTGCTCCTGGACCAGGGTCATGACGCCCTGGTCGAATTCGCTCAAGTAGCGCCAGCCGATGAACAGCGCGGCTACCGCCAGGCCGCTCAGGGCAGCGATCAGGCGGGTGCCGTGACGCTGATCGCGGATGCTGGTGCTCAGGCTCAGGCCGATCAGCACCGCCAGGGTGCCCATGACAATCCCCGCGTCCAGCCAGAAGCCTTCCGGCAGTGGCAGGCGCATCGCCGCGCCGGTGGCCCAGCCGGGCAGCAGGTAGGCCACCGACCAGCCGGCGCCGGCCACCAGGCTAACGGCGATGAAGCGCGGCAGGGGCATGTCGAACATGCCGGCGACCATCGGCAGCATGGGCCGCAGCGGGCCGATGAAGCGGCCAACCAGCAGGCTTGCTATACCATAGCGCTGGAAGTACGCCTCGGCGCTGCCGATCCACTCCGGGTGGCTGCGCAGCAACGGCAGGCGGCGGATGTTCTGGTGGAAGTACTTGCCGATGGCGTAGGAGATCGCGTCGCCGAGCATGCCGCCGAGGAAACCCAGCAATAGGGTTTCGCCCAGGCTGAAGGTGCCGCTGCCAGCCAGCACGGCGACCGCGAACAACAGTACGGTGCCGGGCACGATGATGCCGGCGATGGCCAGGCATTCGACGCAGGCCACGAGGAAGATTGCCAGGCCCAGCCACTGAGGGTTGGCGCCAAGCCAGGTGGTCAGGCTGTCCAGCCATTGGCCCATGGTTCAGTTTCCTTGTTCAAGCATGAAGAAGTCTTGCCCTTCGACCTGGCCGCGTCGCAGCGGGTTTCGGGTGCAGTGGCGGGCGTAATCGGCATCGACGAAGCGGTAGGGCAAATGTTCGTCGCGGCCATGGGGTATGCCCAGGCGGGTGGTCTGGATCACCCGGGGGACCGCGATGCCGCAATCCTCGACGTACAGGCGCTCGGGGTCGAAACGCCGGGCATCCCAGTGCGGCACCTTCAGGCCCATGGCGCGGCACAGCAGGGTCTGGCCGTTGCACAGGCGTTCGGGCGGGCGCAGGTTGCCGCTGGCGTCGGGGTTGTTCAGTTGCATCCGGGCCAGGCTGTTGGCATCAGAGATGGTGTCGATCCAGGGGTAGGCGGACTTGATCAGCACCGCGTTGCCCGGGCCCTGGGCGCTGAAGTTCAGTGAGTCGCCGCCGCGGGCGTAGTACATGTAGATATGCCCGCCATCGAGGAACAGCGCCTTGCGCTTCTCGGTGAAACCCAGGGACGCATGGCTGCCCTTGTCGGTGAGGTAGTAGGCCTCGGTTTCGATGATGCGCGCCGCCAGCCATAGGTCGCCCTGGCGGTGACGGATGACCTTGCCCAGCAGGTCGCGGGCGAGGGTCTGCGCATCGCGATCGAAGAAACTGTCGGGCAGGGCGCGGGCCGGGCAGGGGGCTGGGGCGGACATACGGGCGGTTCGTGGCTGTGAAGGCGGGGATGATAGCAATGAATGGCTTAATCGAGGCTGAATCAAGTTGACGCTGTCGCGGGGCAAGCCCGCTCCCACGGAAATGGCTGCATGCCCCGTAGGGCGTGGGAGCGGGTTTGCACCGCGATGACGCTGAGGTGTGTTTCGATACGGGTGGTTACATCTTTCCTACGTATTGGCGGCAGCCATTTTCTACCATCCGCCACCCGCCGCTGGGCGTACCCGAGCGCTCCAGTTATAATCAGCCGATTTCCCCTTTGCCAAGACACCGAACCCATGACCGAGTCCGTTCTTGACTACATGACCCGCCTGGGTCGCGCCGCCCGTGAGGCCTCGCGGGTGATCGGCCGTGCCAGCACCGCGCAGAAGAACCGCGCCCTGCAGGCCGCCGCCGACGCTCTCGACGCGGCCCGCGACGCGCTCACCGCAGCCAACGAACAGGACCTGGCCAATGGCCGCAAGAACGGCCTGGAACCCGCGCTGCTCGAGCGCCTGGCGCTGACCCCGGCACGCATCGACGGCATGATCACTGGCTTGCGCCAGGTGGCCAGCCTGCCGGACCCGGTCGGCGCCATCCGCGACATGAGCCACCGCCCGTCGGGGATCCAGGTCGGCAAGATGCGCGTGCCGCTGGGGGTGATCGGCATCATCTACGAGTCGCGCCCCAACGTGACCATCGACGCCGCAAGCCTGTGCCTGAAGTCGGGGAACGCCACCATCCTGCGCGGCGGCTCCGAAGCCATCCATTCCAACCGTGCCATCGCCACCTGCATCCAGCGCGGCCTGGCCGAGGCCGGCCTGCCGCCGGCAGTGGTGCAGGTGGTCGAGACCACCGACCGTGAAGCCGTGGGCGCGCTGATCAGCATGCCGGAATTCGTCGATGTCATCGTGCCTCGTGGCGGCCGCGGCCTGATCGAACGCATCAGCCGCGATGCCCGTGTACCGGTGATCAAGCACCTGGACGGTATCTGCCACATCTTCGTCGATGCCCACGCCGACCTGGACAAGGCCTGGCGCGTTGCCTTCAATGCCAAGACCTACCGTTACGGTATCTGCGGCGCCATGGAGACGCTGCTGGTGGACCAGTCGGTGGCCGAGCGCTTCCTGCCGGAAATGGCCCGCCGTTTCCAGGACAAGGGCGTCGAACTGCGCGGTTGCGAGCGCACCCGGGCGTTCATCGACGCCAAGCCGGCCAGCGAAGACGACTGGCACACCGAATACCTCGACGCGATCCTGTCGATTCGCGTGGTCGACGGCCTGGAACAGGCCATCGAGCACATCAACCACTATGGCTCGCACCACACCGATTCGATCATCACCGAGCACCAGGGCCAGGCCCGGCGCTTCATGGCCGAGGTCGACTCGGCGTCGGTCATGCTCAACACCCCGACCTGCTTCGCCGACGGCTTCGAATACGGTCTGGGCGCGGAAATCGGTATCTCCACCGACAAGCTGCATGCCCGCGGCCCGGTCGGCCTGGAAGGCCTGACCTGCGAGAAGTACGTGGTGATCGGCGATGGCCAGCTGCGCGGCCAGGAGCCGTGCTGAGTTGAGCAACCCTGTCGCAGTCCGGCGCGTCGGCATTCTCGGCGGCACCTTCGACCCGGTGCATATCGGTCACCTGCGCAGTGCGCTGGAAGTGGCCGAATTCATGTGCCTGGACGAACTGCGCCTGCTGCCCAACGCCCGGCCGCCGCACCGCGACACTCCGCTGGTGGCTGCGCAGGATCGCCTGGCCATGGTGCGCGGCGCCGTGCAGGGCGTCGAGCGCCTGAGCGTGGATGCCCGCGAGCTGGCCCGCGACAAACCGTCGTACACCATCGACACGCTGGAGTCGATCCGCGGCGAACTGAACGCGCACGACCAGTTGTTCCTGGTGCTGGGCTGGGACGCATTCTGCGGCCTGCCCAGCTGGCATCGCTGGGAAGAGCTGCTGCAACACTGTCACATCCTGGTGCTGCAACGCCCGGATGCCGATGTCGAACCCCCTGACGAGCTGCGCAACCTTCTGGCGGCGCGCTCGGAGAGCGATCCCACCGCCATGTCCGGCCCGGCGGGGCATATTTCGTTCGTCTGGCAGACCCCGCTCGCGGTGTCCGCCACGCAGATCCGACAGCTGCTGGCCAGCGGCAAGTCGGTGCGGTTCCTGGTGCCGGACGCAGTACTGGCCTATATCGAGGCGCACGACCTGTATCGTGCGTCCAACTGACGGCGCCCATGGGCGCCTCAATCAATGAGTTGAACGAGTTTTATATGACCAAGCAGAAAATCAACGGCATCAGCGGCGAAGAACTGGTCGAACTGACCAAGGCCGCGCTGGAAGACGTCAAGGCCCAGGACATCCAGGTCATCGACGTGCGTGAAAAGCACAGCCTGACCGACTACATGATCATCGCCACCGGTACTTCCAACCGCCAGATCAACGCGATGCTGGAAAAGGTCCGTGAAGCGGTCAAGGCCAAGGGCGCACAGCCACTGGGCGAAGAAGGCAAGGGCGACAGCGACTGGGTGCTGCTGGACCTGAACGACGTCATCGTGCACATGATGACCGCCGCCGCCCGCCAGTTCTACGATCTGGAACGCCTGTGGCTGGGCGCCGAGCAGAGCCGCGCCAACGACGGCAAGCACCACAGCCCGGAGCACGCTCACGAGTACTCCGACAAGCTCAAGGACCGGGAATAAGGAAGCGTCGTGCGTCTGCGCCTGATCGCGGTCGGCTCGCGCATGCCCAAGTGGGTCGAGGAAGGCTGGCATGAATATGCCAAGCGCCTGCCCCCGGAGCTTGCGCTGGAGCTGGTGGAAATCCCGCTGAACACCCGCGGCAAGAACGCCGATGTCGCCCGCCTGATCCGTCAGGAGGGCGAGGCGATGCTGAGCAAGGTGCAGCCCGGGGAACGCATCGTCACCCTCGAGGTCCATGGCAAGCCCTGGAGTACCGAGCAACTGGCGGGCGAGCTGGACCGTTGGCGCCTGGATGCGCGTACGGTCAACCTGATGGTGGGCGGCCCGGAAGGGCTGGCGCCGGAAGTCTGCGCACGCAGCGAGCAGCGCTGGTCGTTGTCGCCGCTGACATTGCCGCACCCGTTGGTAAGGATACTCATCGGCGAGCAGATCTACCGCGCCTGGACCGTGTTGTCCGGGCATCCCTACCACAAATGAACCTGTAAGCCTGTCCGATGCCGCAGCAGATCCGCCTCAAGGACCACGAGAAAGACGCCCGCCTGGTGCGCAACCGCGTCGTCGTGGGCGCCGTGGCGGTGGTGCTGCTCGTCTGCGTATTGATCGCCCGGCTGTATTACCTGCAGGTCATCCAGTACGACTATCACTCGACGCTGTCGGAGAACAACCGGGTGCATGTGCAGCCGATCCCGCCGACACGCGGGCTGATCTTCGACCGCAACGGCGTGGTGGTGGCCGACAACCGCCCCAGCTTCAGCCTGGTGATGACCCGCGAACGCGCTGGCAACCCGGGCAAATGGCAGGATGTGCTGGACGTGATCGTCGAGGTGCTCGAGCTCACCCCTGACGACCGTGCCCTGTTCGAAAAGCGCATGAAGCAGGGGCGCAGGCCGTTCGAGCCGGTGCCGATCCTGTTCGAGCTCAACGAAGAGCAGATCGCCCGCATCGCGGTCAATCAGTTCCGTTTGCCTGGTGTGGAGGTGGCGGCGCAGCTGGTTCGCCACTATCCCCAGGGCGCGCATTTCGCCCATTCGGTGGGCTATGTCGGGCGGATCAACGAGAAGGAACTGAAGACTCTCGACCCGGTGAACTACAGCGGCACCCACCATATCGGCAAGACCGGCATCGAGCGCTTCTACGAAGACGAACTGCATGGCCAGGTGGGCTACGAGGAAGTCGAGACCAACGCTCGCGGGCGGGTTCTGCGGGTGCTCAAACGCACCGATCCGAAGCCGGGCAAGGATATTGTCCTGAGCCTCGACATCAAGCTGCAGGAAGCCGCCGAGCAGGCGTTGGGCGGGCGCCGTGGCGCCATCGTCGCCCTCGACCCGCGCACCGGCGAGGTACTGGCGATGGTCAGCCAGCCGAGTTTCGACCCCAACCTGTTCGTCACCGGCATTGGCTTCAAGGCCTACGCCGAACTGCGCGACTCGATCGACCGGCCGCTTTTCAACCGCGTGCTGCGCGGCCTCTATCCGCCGGGCTCGACGATCAAGCCGGCAGTGGCGATCGCCGGGCTCGACAGTGGCGTGGTGACGGCAGGCAGCCGGGTGTTCGACCCGGGTTATTACCAACTGCCCAACTACGATCACAAATACCGCAACTGGAACCGTACCGGCGATGGTTGGGTTGATCTGGATGTGGCGATCATGCGGTCAAACGACACGTATTTCTACGATCTTGCGCACAAGATGGGTATCGATCGGCTGTCCAGCTACATGAACAAGTTCGGTATCGGGCAGAAGGTCGCCCTGGACATGTTCGAGGAGTCGCCCGGCTTGATGCCTTCCCGTGAGTGGAAGCGCGCGACTCGCCGCCAGGCCTGGTTCCCCGGCGA
Organism: Pseudomonas sp. BJa3; assembly: GCF_026343815.1. Taxonomy (NCBI): domain Bacteria; kingdom Pseudomonadati; phylum Pseudomonadota; class Gammaproteobacteria; order Pseudomonadales; family Pseudomonadaceae; genus Pseudomonas; species Pseudomonas sp. BJa3. The sequence goes on from NZ_JAOXMC010000021.1 coordinate 17,630, forward strand.
AACGCTGATTCTCGGCATCGGCCAAGGCTATATGCAGACCACGCCGCTGCAGTTGGCCCAGGCCACCGCGTTGATTGCCAACAAAGGGGTATGGAACCGTCCGCACCTGGCCAAGACCATTGAAGGCCAGCCGCCGGTGGACGAAAACCCAATGGAAAACATCGTACTGCGCGACAAGTCCGACTGGGCTCGGGTCACCCACGGCATGGAGCAGGTGATGCACGGCGCCCGCGGCACCGCCCGCAAGGCCGCCATCGGCTCGCAGTACCGTATTGCCGGCAAGAGCGGTACCGCCCAGGTGGTGGCGATCAAGCAGGGCGAGAAGTACGACCGCAACAAACTCCAGGAACGCCACCGCGACCACGCCCTGTTTGTCGCCTTCGCCCCGGCCGACGCCCCCAGGATCGTGGTCTCGGTGATGGTCGAGAACGGCGAGTCCGGATCCGGCGTCGCTGCCCCCGTGGTACGTCAGGTCATGGATGCCTGGCTGCTTGACGAGAATGGCCGGCTCAAGCCCGAGTTCGCCCCCGCCACAGTCGCCCAGGAATCGGCCCCGTGAAGAACAACTTCGACCGCATGCTCTCCAGCGAGGACGTGATGCGCAGGCGCGCCAGCTTCCTGCAGCGCATCCATATCGACGGTCCCTTGCTGCTTATCCTGCTGACGCTCGCCGCCGGCAGCCTGTTCGTGCTGTATTCGGCCAGCGGCAAGAACTGGGACCTGCTGATGAAGCAGGCCAGCTCATTCGGCATCGGCCTGGTGTCGATGTTCATCATCGCCCAACTCGAGCCGCGCTTCATGGCGCGTTGGGTGCCGCTGGCGTACCTGGCCGGGGTATTCCTGTTGATCGTGGTTGACGTCATGGGCCACAACGCCATGGGCGCCACGCGGTGGATCAACATTCCCGGGGTGATCCGCTTCCAGCCCTCGGAATTCATGAAGATCATCATGCCGGCGACCATCGCCTGGTACCTGTCCAAGCGCACCTTGCCGCCGCACCTCAAGCATGTGGCGATCAGCCTGATCCTGATCGGCGTGCCATTCATCCTCATCGTGCGTCAGCCCGACCTGGGCACGGCGCTGCTGATCCTCGCCTCCGGCGCCTTCGTCCTGTTCATGGGCGGGCTGCGCTGGCGCTGGATCGTCAGCGTGATCGCGGCGGCGGTGCCGGTGGCGGTGGCAATGTGGTTCTTCGTCATGCATGACTACCAGAAACAGCGCGTGCTGACCTTCCTCGATCCGGAAAGCGACCCGCTGGGCACCGGCTGGAACATCATCCAGTCGAAGGCGGCCATCGGTTCGGGCGGCGTGTTCGGCAAGGGCTGGCTGCTGGGCACCCAGTCGCACCTGGACTTCCTGCCCGAGAGCCACACCGACTTTATCATCGCCGTGCTCGGCGAGGAGTTCGGCCTGGTTGGCATCTGCCTGCTGCTGCTGATCTACATCCTGTTGATCGGCCGCGGGCTGATGATCACCGCCCAGGCCCAAACCCTGTTCGGCAAGCTGCTCGCGGGCAGCCTGACCATGACCTTCTTTGTTTATGTGTTCGTCAATATCGGTATGGTCAGCGGCCTTCTGCCCGTGGTGGGCGTGCCGCTGCCCTTTATCAGCTATGGCGGAACTTCGTTGGTAACGCTGCTGTCAGCGTTTGGCGTTCTGATGTCGATCCATACGCACCGCAAATGGATCGCACAGGTTTGAAAAAGGTGAAGAATTTCATGCAAGCAGTGCGTGGCTGGGCTGCCCGCCTGGCGCCGTGGTTCGGCGCGTTGGGTCTGCTCGGCGCAGTCCAGCAGGCCAATGCCGGTGACTATGATGGTTCGCCACAAGTGGCCGAGTTCGTTGGCGAGATGACTCGCGACTACGGCTTTGCCGGCGAGCAACTGATGGGTGTGTTCCGTGAGGTGCAGCGCAAGCAGGCGATCCTCGACGCGATCTCGCGGCCGGCCGAACGGGTCAAGCCGTGGAAGGAATACCGCCCGATGTTCATCACCGATGCGCGCATCGCCCGTGGCGTGGACTTCTGGCGCCAGCACGAGGCCATGCTGGCCCGCGCCGAGCAGGAATACGGCGTGCCGGCGCAGGTGATTGTCTCGATCATCGGGGTGGAAACCTTCTTCGGCCGCAATACCGGCAACTATCGCGTCATCGACGCGCTGTCCACGCTGGGCTTCGATTACCCGCCACGCGCCGAATTCTTCCGCAAGGAGCTGCGCGAATTCCTTCTGCTGGCCCGCGAAGAGCAACTTGACCCGCTCACGCTCAAGGGCTCCTACGCCGGCGCCATGGGCCTGCCGCAGTTCATGCCGAGCAGCTTCCGAGCCTATGCCGTGGACTTCGACGGCGACGGGCACATCAATATCTGGAACAACCCGGACGATGCCATCGGCAGTGTCGCCAGCTACTTCAAGCGCCACGGCTGGGTGGCCGGGGAGCCTGTGGTCAGCCGTGCCACCATGCGTGGCGAGCGCGCCGACGAAGGCCTGACCAGCGGCATCGAACCGGTGAAGACGGTCGCGCAGTTGCGGGCGCTGGGCTGGTCGAGTCATGATGCGCTGCGCGATGATCTGCCGGTCACCGCCTTCCGTCTGGAAGGTGAATACGGCCCTGAGTATTGGATGGGCCTGAAGAATTTCTACGCGATCACTCGCTACAACCGCAGCGTGATGTATGCCATGGCGGTGCATCAGCTTTCGGAACAGCTGGTTCTGGCACGGGGCGTCAAGTAAATGCGCGAAATCTTCACTGTAAATACCGCAAAACTGCTGACCTGCGTCGCCGTCGGCCTGGTGCTGGCCAGTTGCTCGTCGAGCCGGCCCTCCACCCCGCAGAGCGGCAACACCGTGCGTGCGCAACCGGGCCTGGACATCAACCGTGCCCACAAGGATGGCGCGCCCTGGTGGGACGTGGACGTCAACAAGATCCCCGACGCCACGCCGACCGTGCACACCGGCAACTACAAGGCCAACCCGTATACGGTGCTGGGCAAGACCTACTACCCGATGCAGGACTCGCGCAACTACCGCGCCGAGGGTACCGCGTCGTGGTATGGCACCAAGTTCCATGGCCAGAACACTGCCAACGGCGAGCTCTATGACCTCTACGGCATGAGCGCGGCGCACAAGACCCTGCCGCTGCCGGCCTACGTGCGGGTGACCAACCTGGCTAACGGGCGTAGTGTGATTCTGCGAGTCAACGACCGTGGTCCGTTCTACTCCGACCGGATCATCGATCTGTCCTACGCGGCGGCGAAGAAGCTTGGCTATGCCGAGATCGGCACCGCCCACGTGCGCGTCGAGGGCATCGACCCGCAACAATGGTGGGCCCAGCGTGGCCAGCAGCCGCCGATGGTGCTCAAGGAGCCGCAGGTCGCTCAGGCTCAGCCGATTCCCGCCAGCACCGGGCGTGTCGAGCAGTGGACCCCGCCGCCGCAGCAACACGCGGCGCCCGTGGTGCCGGTGCAGGTGGGCGGAAACAATGTGCCGAATGCCAGCGGCGGCAGCATCTTGCAAGTGGGCGCGTTCGCCAACCCGGACGCCGCTGAATTGCTCCGCTCGAAGCTGAGCACCATGGTCAGCGCACCAGTATTCATCAGCTCCGTGGTGCGTAACCAGCAGACCCTGCATCGAGTGCGCCTGGGGCCGATCAACAGCCAGGGCGAGATCCAGCAGGCACAGGACAGCATTCGCCTGGCCAATCTAGGTCAGGCGAAAGTCGTGACTGACTGAGCGGCATCGCGCAGCGAACCCGCGCCCATGCCAGGTGGTCCGAACGGCGTGGGAGCGGGTATGCCCCGCAATGAATCAGCACACCGACCTGTCGGTTTGTTCATGAATTGCCGGTCGTAGGTATGTACAATGCCGCTTTTGCCCGCAGCGGCATTACGCCGCACTTTCTGGGCCAGGCCACAGGCCATAAAACTAGACTGACGGGGCGCTGGGCAAATGAACTTGCCCACGGAACATCAGACCATTAGCGATTTACGAGAGACGGATGAACATCACCAACCTTGCCAAACGACTTTGCCTGCCTGTTCTGCTGATGATCACGCCTGCTGCCTTCGCAGCGGAGCAGATGATGCCGGCACCACCGCAACTGGCCGCCAAGTCCTACGTACTCATGGACGCGTCCAGCGGCAACGTGCTGGTCGAGAACAACGGTGACGAGCGCCTGCCGCCAGCCAGCCTGACCAAGCTGATGACCGCCTACATCGCCACCCTGGACATTCGTCGTGGCCAGATTGGCGAGAACGACCCGGTGACCGTCAGTGAGAACGCCTGGCGCACCGGCGGTTCGCGCATGTTCATCAAGGTTGGCAGCCAGGTGACCGTCAGCGACCTGCTGCACGGCATCATCATCCAGTCCGGCAATGACGCATCGGTCGCCCTGTCCGAGCACATCGCCGGCAGCGAAGATGCCTTCGCCGACATGATGAACAAGACCGCCACCGACCTGGGCATGGCCAACAGCCACTTCATGAACCCCACCGGCCTGCCGAACCCGGAGCACTACTCCTCGGCCCACGACATGGCCCTGCTGGCGCGCGCGATCATCAACGAAGATCCGGCGCACTACGCCATCTATTCGCAGAAAGAGTTCTTCTGGAACAACATCAAGCAGCCTAACCGCAACCTGCTGCTGTGGCGCGACAAGACCGTCGACGGCCTGAAGACCGGCCACACAGACGAAGCCGGCTACTGCATGGTCGCCTCGGCTGTGCGTGACGGCCAGCGCCTGATCGCCGTGGTATTTGGCACCAACAGCGAGCAGTCCCGCGCCGCCGAGACCCAGAAGCTGCTGACCTACGGTTTCCGCTTCTTTGAAACCCAGACTTTCTACCAGAAGGGTACCGAGCTGACTCAAGCCCAGGTTTGGAAAGGCGCGACCAACCAGGTCAAGGCCGGCCTGGCCAACGACCTGACCATGACCATGCCTAAAGGCCAATTGAAGCGCCTCCAGGCTTCGATGACCATGAACCCGCAACTGACCGCTCCGATCGCCAAAGGTGACGTGATCGGTAAAGTGGAAGTCAAACTGGATGAGAAAGTGGTTCACAGTGCCGACCTCATCGCCCTGGACGGCGTCGAGGAAGCAGGTTTCTTCGGCCGCATGTGGGACAGCATCCGCCTGTTCTTCTACGGTTTGTTCAACTGATACGTGACTTGCACGCCCCCGTGAACCAGGCGGGGGCGCTGCTGCCACGGCTTACGAGGCCGTTTCCGCCATGAGCGAAGAAGACGTCAAGTCGCACAAGATCGAATTCCCCTGCGAGGATTACCCGATCAAGGTGATCGGTGACACCGTTGTCGGTTTCAAGGACACGGTAATCGAAATTCTCAGCAAGTACGCCAAGGTCGACCTCTCGACGCTGGCCGAACGCCAGAGCAAGGAAGGCAAGTACACCACGGTGCAACTGCATATCGTTGCCACCGGTGAGGACCAGTTGCACGACATCAACAGCGCCTTGCGCGCTACCGGCATCGTGAAAATGGTGCTGTGATGCCCGCTTGCCTCGGTTTTCGCGATCTTGGCCTGCAGCCCTATGAACCGGTGCTGGAGGCCATGCGTCGCTTTACCGAGCAGCGCGGCCCGGACAGCCTGGACGAAGTCTGGCTGGTCGAGCATCCTCCGGTGTTCACCCAGGGCCAGGCCGGCAAGGCCGAACACCTACTGGTGCCCGGCGAGATACCGGTGGTGCAGACCGACCGCGGCGGACAGGTCACCTACCATGGCCCCGGCCAGCTGGTGGCCTACCTGCTGCTGGATGTGCGCCGCCTGAGTATCGGCGTACGCGAGCTGGTCAGTCGCATCGAGCAGACCCTCATCGACCTGCTCGCCAGCTATGGCGTGCAAGCGGTGGCCAAACCCGACGCTCCGGGCGTCTATGTCGATGGCGCGAAGATCGCGTCCCTTGGCCTTCGAATCCGCAATGGCCGTTCGTTCCACGGCCTTGCCCTGAACGTGGACATGGACCTTGCGCCATTCCGCCGAATCAACCCCTGTGGGTATGCGGGGCTGGCCATGACCCAGCTGCGCGACCTGGCAGGTCCGATCGAACTCACTGAGGTCAGGACAAGGCTGCGCGGACAGCTGGTCAAGCACCTCGACTATGCTGAGCAGACGACCCTGACGGGCGGAATCGACTGATTATGACAACTGTGCAAGAAACCGTGCCGAACCTGATCTCGACGCAAGACGTCACCCCGCGCCCTGTTCCCAAGAAAGTGGAAGCCGGCGTGAAGCTGCGTGGCGCCGACAAGGTGGCACGTATCCCGGTGAAGATCATCCCCACCGAAGAGCTGCCGAAAAAGCCCGACTGGATCCGCGTGCGCATTCCGGTTTCCCCGGAAGTCGACCGCATCAAGCAACTGCTGCGCAAGCACAAGCTGCACAGCGTATGCGAAGAAGCTTCCTGCCCGAACCTGGGTGAGTGCTTCTCTGGCGGTACCGCCACCTTCATGATCATGGGCGACATCTGCACCCGCCGCTGCCCGTTCTGCGACGTCGGTCACGGCCGGCCGAAGCCGCTGGATGTCGACGAGCCGAAGAACCTTGCCGTGGCCATCGCCGACCTGCGCCTGAAGTACGTGGTGATCACCTCGGTGGACCGCGACGACCTGCGTGATGGCGGTGCCCAGCACTTCGCCGACTGCATCCGCGAGATCCGCGCGTTGTCGCCGGGCGTGCAGCTTGAGACCCTGGTGCCGGACTATCGCGGCCGTATGGACGTGGCGCTGGAAATTACCGCGCAGACCCCGCCGGACGTATTCAACCACAACCTCGAGACAGTGCCGCGCCTGTACAAGGCGGCACGCCCGGGCTCGGACTACGACTGGTCGCTGGACCTGCTGCAGAAGTTCAAGCAAATGGTCCCGCACGTACCGACCAAGTCCGGCCTGATGCTGGGGCTGGGCGAGACCGACGAGGAGGTCATCGAGGTGATGCACCGCATGCGCGAGCACGATATCGACATGCTCACCCTCGGCCAGTACCTGCAGCCGTCGCGCAACCACTTGCCAGTACAGCGCTTCGTGCACCCGGACACCTTCGCCTGGTTCGCCGAGGAAGGTTACAAGATGGGCTTCAAGAACGTCGCCTCCGGTCCTCTGGTACGCTCGTCGTACCACGCCGACCAGCAGGCTCACGAAGCCAAGATCAAGCTCTGAGTCGGGCTTGAGCGGGATATGCCGATGCGCGCCGGAAGGCGGCATCGGCATTTTTTTGAGCTGCATGTTTCAAGCGACGAGCTGCAAGGAGTGGCGCGATGAATTGCCTGGAGACCGCTGACCCCCTGTTGCCCAAGGCACTGCCTGGCAACGCCCGTTTCGCCATCATCGCCCCGGCTGGCCCGGCGCGGCTCGATACCGACAAGGCTCGCCAATGGTTCGAGAAGCGTGGGCACCAGTGCCGGATCTACCCCGGGGTGCTGCAGGCGGACGGCTACCTGGCGGGCAGCGATGAGCAGCGCCTGCGAGACCTGCATGACGCGTTCCGCGACCCGGACATCGACGCGATCCTGTGCATGCGCGGGGGCTACGGCAGCATGCGCCTGCTGGACCGTATCGACTTCGACCTGATCCGCCGTCACCCCAAGCCACTGGTGGGCTACAGCGATATCACCGCCTTGCATACGGCGATCAACCGGCATGCGGGGTTGGTGACCTTCCATGGGGCGATGCTCAATGCCGACTTGCTGGGAGCGAAGCTGGAGCCGACCGTACGCTCATTGTTCGACCAGCTTGGCGGGCAGGTAGTGGCGGGGGACGAGATTGCCCATTCGGCGGCTTTTGCGCTGACCGGAATCATTCCCGGAGTGGCCAGTGGCAGGTTGGTTGGCGGCAACCTGTCGGTGCTTGGGGCAACATTGGCGACCTTGGGCGAAGTCGACACTCAGGGCAGCATCCTGTTCATCGAGGACGTCAACGAGCCGCTCTATCGTGTCGACCGCCTGCTGACCCAATTACGCCTGGCCGGCAAGCTGGAGGGCGTGCGCGGTGTGCTGGTGGGGGACTTTGCCGGTATCACGGTCGCGGCCATGACGCCTTTGCTGCTGGATACCTTTGGCCCTCTCGGGGTGCCGGTTCTGGCGGGGTGGCGCAGCGGGCATTGTGATCCGAATGTATGCCTGCCGTTGGGGGCGCGGGTCAGGCTTGAAGCGGGAGAAAAGCGGCTGGTGCTCGAACAGGCCTTGTTCAAAGCCTGAAACAGTTGGGGCCGCTTTGCGGCCCCGATACGTTCTAGCGACGCAGGCTGTCGAGCAGCTTGTGCGTCGGATAACCATCCGCCGGCCAGCCCTGCGCCTGCTGCGCATTGCGAATGGCCTTGCGGGTATTGGCACCGATGATCCCGTCGGGATTGCCTGCCTCATGGCCACTGGCGTTGAGCAAGGTCTGCAGCTCGATACGTTCGCTGCGGCTTAGCGGCAGGTCTTCTTTCGGCCAACTGCCGGCAATGAACCCCCAACCGTAGAAGCGATCCCCCAGCAGGCTCACCGCCAGCGCGTAGGAGGACGAGTTGTTGTACTTGAGGATCGCGCGGAAGTTGTCCAGCACCAGGAACGCCGGCCCACGGGCACCAGCGGGAAGCAGCAGGGCAGCGGACAGCTGGTTGCTGCCAGCGGGCAATGCGGTGCCGGCGGGCAGTTTCACGCCCAGCTGCAACCATTCGCTGACGCTCTTGCGCTGGCTGCCATCGGCCAGCCACCAGTCGAAACCGGCAGGTACCTGTACCTCGAAGCCCCAAGGTTGGCCACGCTTCCAGCCGGAGGCCTGCAGGTAGTGCGCGGTGGATGCCAGGGCGTCGGCGGTGCTGTTCCAGATGTCACGGCGACCATCACCGTCGAAATCCACCGCGTGAGTGAGGTAGGTGGTCGGGATGAACTGGGTCTGGCCCATGGCGCCGGCCCAGGAACCGCGCATCGCGTCAGGCTGGATGTCGCCGTTTTGCAGGATCTGCAGGGCGGCGATCAGCTGGTCCTGGGCGAACTGTGGGCGGCGGCCTTCATAGGCCAGGGTGGCCAGCGAACGGATCACCGACTTGCTGCCCTGAAACTGGCCGAAGTTGCTCTCCATGCCCCACACCGAAACCAGCACCTGGCGGTCGACGCCGTAGCGTTGCTCGATGCGGGTCAACAGCTCGGCATTCTGTTCGAGCAGTTTCTTGCCGTTGCGTACGCGCAGCGGCGACAGGGCACCGTCCAGGTATTCCCAGACCGGGCGGCTGAACTCCGGTTGGCTGCGGTCGGCCTTGATCACGTCCATGTCCGGAGTGACGCCGAGGAAGGCGCGGTCGAACAGGCTGACGCTGATCCCGGCTTGCAGGGCTTGCTCGCGGAAACCGGCCTGCCATTGGGCGAAGGTCTGCAGGGGCTGGATTTCGCTGCTGCTATCGGGCGTGGCGCCGGGTAGCGTAACGACGGGTGCAGGCTGGGCGGGTGCCAGCGGCAGGGCATCGGCGGCGGTGGGTTTCTCGGCGCAGGCGACGAGCAGGATGAAGCTTGTGGCCGCGATCAGCTGGCGGGGTTGCCAGCGGAGAGTGAGACGAGAGGGCATGCACAGATCCAGAATTGCAGGTCAGGTGCCGACCATACCATGCCTGCGCATTTCATGCCTTTTCAGGCGGCCATAAAGCAGGAAGCCTCCCAATCTCTCGATTGGAAGGCTCCGCGGCGGTAGCTGCCTTTGCCTTTTCCTGCCTGTTCCTGGCGGCAGCGGAACAGTGGTTGGGCGATGATCGACTTGGCCTTGTTGGGGCCGTGCTTCTTCGGCTTCTTGCTCATGGTGGATCCCCGATCTGTGTGGATTGCGGGCGCACTCTAGGCCTGTAGCGCTATGTGAGCCAATTGATTGTGTTTATGGCGTCAGGGCTCATCGCGGGCGTGACCCACGATGAGCCTTACTCGGCGGGCAGCGCCAGGCGCTGCCCGGCCATGAGCAGCGACAAGCGCGCCAGACTGGTCCATGGCGAGCCCTCGGCCTGGCCCTTGATCTGTGCATCGATACGCTGGGCATCCTGCAGGAGCATGGCCCAGCGCTGCGCAGAGAGGCGCTGCAAGGCTTTGCTCACCAGCGGACGGCGCTTGTCCCACACCGGCGGTCGGGCCTGGCTGAACGCCTTGTCCAGTGGCACGCCCTGGCTGAACTGCTGCGCGAGGCCGGCCAGCAGGCGTAGTTCGCGGGCAAGGGCCCAGAGAATGACCGGCGGCTCGACACCTTCGCCGCGCAGCCCCTCGAGCATGCGCAGGGCATGGGCCGCTTCGCCATTGAGAATGGCATCGACCAACCCGAACACATCGAAGCGGGCGCTGTCGGCAACAGCGGCCTGGACGGTCTCGACGGTGATCTGGTTGCCCTCGGCGAGCAACTTGAGCTTCTCGATCTCCTGGGCGGCGGCCAGCAGGTTGCCCTCGACCCGAGCGGCGATCAGGTCGATGGCGTCACGCTGGGCCGACAGCCCGGCCTGGGACAGGCGCTGGTTGATCCACTGCGGCAATTGCTGGGCGTCCACTGGCCAGATCTGGATGAACTGGCAGTGCGCGCCTTCGATCAAGGCCTTGCCCCACTTGGTTTTCTGCGCGCTGCCATCGAGCTTGGGCAAGCTGATCAGCAGCAGCGTGTCCTCGGCCGGGTTGGCGCAGTATTCCATCAGCGCGGCAGCGCCTTTGTCGCCGGGCCTGCCCGAGGGCAGGCGCAGCTCCAGCAGCCGGCGCTGGGCGAACAACGACAGGCTGGCCCCGGCCAGCAGCAGGTTGCCCCAGTCGAAGTTGGCATCGGCGCTGAACACCTGGCGTTCGTCGTAGCCCTGCTGGCGCGCGGTGCTGCGGATGGCGTCGGCGGCCTCCTGGCACAGCAGCGGGTCGTCACCGCTGACGATGTAGACGGGCGCCAGCTGGCCTTGCAGGTGCTTGTTGAGTTGGGCGGGGGAGAGCTTCATGGCGAAGGGCGGGGCACCTCAGGTGCCCCGTTCAGGCTCAGGGAGCCGGGACTTCCAGCGGCGACTGCTGGGGCGTTTCGTCCTGGATGCGCTGGGCTTCCTTCAGGGCGCGAGCCTCGGCTTCGGCGCGCTCGTTGGCCTTGCGTTGCAGCTCGTCCAGGCGCGTCGGGGTCAGTTGCTGAAGGCGGGCCATCATGGCCTGCACCAGATCACGACGCATTTCCTCGCGGACCTGATTCGCTTCCTGGCCGGAACCGTTGATATTGTTGCCGTTGTAGACGTAGTACTTCTGCACTTGCAGCTTGTCTTCAAGCAGCATGCTGTCGTTTTGGCCTTCGATCGCATAGTTCAGCACGGTCGTCAGTTCGTACTCGGCCGAACGGTTGCCACCGCTGTAGGTTGCAGCGCGTTGGGTTTCCTGCTCGTTGGTGAGCACCAGCTTGTAGGGGGCGCCGGAATAGACTTTCACGCCGCTGCTTTGCAAGGTGCGACGTAGCTGCATGACGGTCGGGCCGTATTCGTTACGTGCGCCGAGGTCGATTTCCTTGATGCTCAGTTCGTTGGTGCCGGTGCCGCGCAGCTGGAAACCGCAGGCGCTGAGCAGCACAGCCAGGCCCATTACCAGCAGATTGCGTTTGATCATGTGTGTTGCTCCCTCGTGGACCGATTACGCCCGCCGGCAGGATATGCAGGCGGGCGTTGCCATCAGTTGGCGACGATGTTGACCAGTTTGCCCGGAACGACGATGACCTTGCGGATGGTCAGGCCGTCGGTGAAGCGCAGGACGTTCTCGTTGTTGCGAGCGGCGGCTTCGACTTCCTCGCGGCTGGCAGCGGCCGGCATCTCTACCTGGCCACGCAGCTTGCCGTTGACCTGAACCACCAGGGTCACGGTGTCCTGCACCAGTGCGTTCTCGTCGACCGTCGGCCAGGCCGCGTCGATCGCCGCCTGGTCGTGGCCCAGTGCTTTCCACAGCTCATGGGAGATGTGCGGGGTGATCGGTGCCAGCAGCAGGGTCACGGCCTCGAGGCCCTCCTGCAGCAGGGCGCGGTCCTGGGCGGTGGCCTGTGGCGCCTTCTCCAGCACGTTCATCACGGTCATCACCTGGGCGATGGCGGTGTTGAACTTGTGGTACTGGCCCACGTCGGTGCTGGCCTGCTTGATCGCAGCATGGATGGCGCGACGGATGACCTTCTGCTCGTCGCTCAGGGCGGCGATGTCCAGCGTGTCCGGCAGGCCCTGGGCCACGTGGCCCTGGGCCAGGCGCCAAACGCGGCGCAGGAAACGGCTGGCGCCTTCTACGCCGGAGTCGGACCACTCCAGGCTCATGTCGGGTGGCGAGGCAAACATCATGAACAGGCGGCAGGTATCGGCGCCGTACTGCTCGATCATCGACTGTGGGTCGACGCCGTTGTTCTTCGACTTGGACATCTTTTCGGTGCCGCCGATTTCCACCGGCAGGCCGTCGGTCTTCAAGCGAGCGCCGATGATCTTGGCCTTGGCATCACGCTCGATCTCGACGTCGGCCGGGTTGAACCAGTCCTTGCCGCCGTTGCTGGCTACGCGGTAATAGGTTTCGGCGACGACCATGCCCTGGGTCAGCAGGTTCTTGAACGGCTCGTTGGAGGTGACCAGGCCTTCGTCGCGCATCAGCTTGTGGAAGAAGCGCGCATACAGCAGGTGCAGGATGGCGTGCTCGATGCCGCCGATGTATTGGTCCACCGGCAGCCAGTGGTTGGCGGCTTTCGGATCGACCAGGCCCTTGTCGTAGTTCGGCGAAGCGTAGCGGGCGAAGTACCAGGACGACTCGACGAAGGTGTCCATGGTGTCGGTTTCGCGCTTGGCCGCGGTGCCGCATTTCGGGCAGGTGCACTCGTAGAACTCGGGCATGCGTGCCAGGGGCGAACCGGCACCGTCCGGAACCACGTTTTCCGGCAGGGTGACCGGCAGCTGGTCTTCCGGCACCGGCACGTCGCCGCAGGATGGGCAGTGGATGATCGGGATCGGGCAGCCCCAGTAGCGCTGACGGCTGATGCCCCAGTCGCGCAGGCGGAACTGGGTGCGCGACTTGCCGAGGTCCTTGCGGATCAGCGCGGCCTCGATGGCGTCGAAGGCACCCTGGAAATCCAGGCCGTCGAATTCGCCGGAGTTGATCAGCTGGCCATGCTCGCCGTAGGCGGCCAGCCACTCGCTGCCGACTTCGTCGCCGACGCTGGTGCGTACCACCGCCTTGACCGGCAGGTTGTACTTGTGGGCGAATTCGAAGTCGCGCTCGTCGTGCGCCGGCACGGCCATGACCGCGCCATCGCCGTAGTGCATCAGCACGTAGTTGGCGACCCATACCGGCAGCTTCTCGCCGGTCAGCGGGTGCTCGACGAACAGGGAAGTGGCCATGCCCTTCTTCTCCTGCGTGGCCATGTCGGCCTCGGCGACGCTGCCGCTCTTGCACTCGTCGATGAACGCCTGCAGCGCCGGATTGCCCTGGGCGGCCTGGGTGGCCAGCGGGTGTTCGGCGGCGACGGCCACGTAGGTCGCGCCCATCAGGGTGTCCGGACGGGTGGTGAAGACTTTCAGGGTGCCCTCATGACCGATGCTCGCCTGGTCATAGGGGAACTGCACTTCCATGCCGCGGGACTTGCCGATCCAGTTGCGCTGCATGGTCTTGACCTGCTCGGGCCAGCCCGGCAGCTCGTCGAGGCTTTCCAGCAGCTCGTCGGCATAGTCGGTGATGCGGAAGTAGTACATCGGGATTTCGCGCTTTTCGATCAGCGCGCCCGAGCGCCAGCCGCGGCCGTCGATGACTTGCTCGTTGGCCAGTACGGTCTGGTCCGCCGGGTCCCAGTTCACGGTGCCGTTCTTGCGGTAGATGATGCCTTTTTCGAACAGGCGGGTGAACAGCCACTGCTCCCAACGGTAGTAGTCCGGTTTGCAGGTGGTGACTTCACGCGACCAGTCGATGGCCAGACCCAGGCTCTTGAGCTGGGTCTTCATGTAGTCGATGTTCTCGTAGGTCCACTTGGCCGGGGCGACGTTGTTTTTCATCGCGGCGTTTTCCGCCGGCATGCCGAAGGCGTCCCAGCCCATCGGTTGCAGGACGTTCTTGCCCAGCATGCGCTGGTAGCGGGCGATCACGTCACCGATGGTGTAGTTGCGCACGTGGCCCATGTGTAGCTTGCCGCTCGGGTACGGGAACATCGATAGGCAATAGTAGGTGTCTTTGCCTGGCTGTTCGGTGACAGCGAACGATTGTTGCTCGTCCCAGGCATTCTGGGCGGCGGCTTCTACATCACGGGGCGTGTATTGTTCGTGCATGGCTACTTTGTATTGAGAGATAAGAGACATGTTCCAGGCAGCTCGGGCTTGCTGCGTCCGGCACTCCGGGATCTGCAAGAGTGAACGCCGTAGCATACATGAGCGCCGCGCATCGTGGGAAACCCTGATTGCATCGCCCGCCGCGCGGGCCGTTGGTCGCGGCGCCCGGCCGCTTTTACGAGTGACGCTAAGCTCATTTGTGGGGGGAGATATTCTTACCTTCAATGAGGTGAACGGATGGGAGAGTCGCAACTAACCGCAAGCAAACCGGAGCTATACGAACGCCTGATCGACCGGCTGGGCCTGGCATTGGAAGTGGCCAGGACCTCGGTGCGATTGCGCGACGAGATGCCTGCCGAACTGGAGTTGCGTGGCCTGAGCCATGCCGAGTTCGAAGTCATCAAGGCCTACCTGGAATCCCTCCCGGACGGCCGCTTTGCCAGTGCCGGTGCCTACCCGCAACCGGAGCCGTCCTCGGCCAGGATCGTCTGGCTCAAGGACCGCAGGCGCCCCGGCGCCCCAGCCAGCTCCAGGACATTGCCGTCCCGATAGCCGTTCAGGGTTGCAGGCGCGGCGACGCGCCGGTTTTCGCAATGCACGCATCGATCGGCGCCGGTTGCCCTTGAGGCCCGGCGCCGATCCTCTTAGGCTGCACGCCTTCCATGGAGGTGTGTGATGCCGCTGCGCTTTTTCATCAAACAATGGTTGATGCCGCCCGGCGTCCTGTTCCTGTTGCTGCTTGCCGCTTGGTGGTGGCGCCGTCGCCGTCCACGCCTGGCCGCGGCCTGTTTCACCCTGGGGTTGGGTGGCTTGTGGCTGATGAGCTTGCCACTGACGGTCGAGCAAGTTGCCCGAACCCTTGAAACAGAGCCTGCGTTGGCGCTCGAGGGGTGGGCAGGCCTGGCCTCCAGGGCCGACGCCATCGTGGTCCTGGGTGCCGGGCGGGAGCGCGGCGATCCGGCCTGGGGTGGTCTTGATCAGCCAACCTACGTCGCCCTCGAGCGCATGCGCTACGCCGCGCAACTGGCCAAGGCCTCAGGGCTGCCGGTGCTGACCAGCGGTGGCTTGCACTATGGCACGCCGCCCAGTGAGGCCCAGCTGATGGCTGACCGCCTGGAGGCGGATTTTGCGGTAAAGGTTTCCTGGAAGGAGGAAGCCAGCCGCACCACCTGGGAAAACGCCGAGTTCAGCGCCAAGGTGTTGCAGCCGCTGGGTATCAAGCGGGTAGTGGTGGTGACACAGGCCTGGCACATGCAGCGCTCGCGCTGGAGTTTCGAGCGGGCCGGGTTCGAAGTGGTACCGGCACCGGTGGGGTTCCTGGGGAGGGATCATGCGCGGCCGTTCGCGGGATTGCTGCCGGAAACCCGGGCAATGTGGCAGAGCGGGCAGTTGCTCAACGAGGCGGCGGGCTTGGTGGGGTATCGCCTGTTCTACTAAGGACTGGGGCTGCGTAGCAGCCCCAGGGGTGCCTCAGACGGTTCGCGCGATGCGTCCGGCCAGCAAGGCCCAGCCCAGTAGCAGCACGCAGACGATCGCCAGCGGCCACGAGCGCCATTGCAGGTACGGCGTCAGTTGCTGCATCGGTACCACCTCGCCATACAGGACCGCCCGCTGGAACTGCGGGACCTGCGCGGTGATCCTGCCGAACGGGTCGATCAGCGCGGTCACACCGTTGTTGGTGGCGCGGATCATCCAGCGGCCGGCCTCCAGCGCGCGCATCTGGGCCATCTGCAGGTGCTGCAGCGGGCCAATCGAGGTGCCGAACCAGGTGTCGTTGCTGATGGTCAGCAGCAGGTCGCTGCGTGCGGCCAGGCTCGCGGCGAACTCGGGATAGACCACTTCGTAGCAGATGTACGGGGCGACCTGGTACCCCTTGGCCTGCAGCAGTGGCTGGTCCGCGGGGCCACGGGCGAAATCCGACATCGGCAAGTTGAAGAACTCGATCAGGCCGCGCAGCATATCCTGCAAGGGCACATACTCACCGAAGGGCACCAGCTTCTGCTTGAGGTAGGTGCCGTCGCCTTCGCCGGCCACAGTGATGCCGTTGAAGTAGCGGCGTTGGTGGTGAACCATCTGCCGCACCGGCACCCCGGTGATCAACGCCGAATGCCGTTCGGCGGCGAAGGTGCCCATCATGTCGATGTAGCCCTGGGCCTGGTCCTTGAGTACCGGCACGGCGGTTTCCGGCCAGATCAGCAGATCGACGGGCTTCGAGCTGAAGCTCATGTCACGGTACAGCGCCAGTTGCGCATTCACGTGTGCCGGGTCCCACTTCAGATCCTGTTCGACGTTGCCTTGCAGGGCAGCGACCTTCAGCGGATCGCCCGCCGGTTGCGTCCAGGCATGATCCTTCAGGGCCAGGCCAATAATCCAAGGCGCCACCAACAGTGCTACACCAACGGCCAAGAACGAACGGCGCTCGCGAAGGCGATGGAGGTTGCACAGCAGGGCCGCGGTCAACGCCAGAGCGAACGAGATCAGCCACACACCGCCCAGCGGCGCCAGGCCCGCGAGGGGGCCGTCGAGCTGGCTGTAACCTGCGTAGAGCCACGGGAAACCGGTGAGGAACCAGCCTCGGAAAGCTTCTTGCAGCAACCACAGGGCGGCAAAGCACAAGGCGTCGGCCAGTGGCGCCTCGTCACGCCGCAACCAGCGTGCCCAAAGCCAGGCGGGCAGGGCGAAGAAGAAGGCCAGGCAGGCGAAAAACGCCAGCAGCAGCAGGATTGCCAGCAGCGGCGAGGCGCCGCCATAGGTGTTCATGCTGACGTAGATCCACCAGGTGCCGGCACCGTAGAGGCCGAAGCCGAAGCACCAGCCCCGGCCCAGCGCCTGGCGCGGGCTCAGTTCGCGCAGCCCTGCATAGAACAGCGCGAGGGACAGCAGGGCCAGCGGCCAGATGTCGAAGGGGGCCAGGGCCAGCAGGGTGGAGGCGCCGGCCGCCATGGCCAGCAGGTTACCGGGCCAGCCGGGGCGGGTGATCCAGCGCATGTTCGTCCTTAACGGTTGATCGGTGTCAGGCGCAGCAAGTGTATCCGGCGGCTGTCGGCATTGAGAATGCGGAAGCGGTAGCCGCCGATCTCGGTGGTTTCGTTACGTTTGGGCAAATGGCCGAACGCACTCATCACCAGGCCGCCGACCGTATCGAACTCGTCATCGGAGAACTCGCTGTCGAAGAACTCGTTGAAGTTCTCGATCGGGGTCAGGGCCTTGACCAGAAAGTCGCCGCTGGGCAGCGGCTTGATGTAGCTGTCTTCCTCGACGTCATGCTCGTCCTCGATATCGCCGACGATCTGCTCGAGCACGTCTTCGATGGTCACCAGCCCCGCCACGCCGCCGTACTCGTCGATGACGATGGCCATGTGATTGTGGTTGGCGCGGAACTCGCGCAGCAGCACGTTCAGTCGCTTGGACTCGGGCACGAAGGTGGCCGGGCGCAGCAGGTCCTTGATGTTGAAGCTGTCGCCATTCTCCTTGAGGATCAGCGGCAGCAGGTCCTTGGCGAGCAGGATGCCGAGCACATCGTCGTGGCTCTCGCCAATCACCGGGTAGCGCGAGTGCGCGGCATCGATCACTGCCGGCAGGAACTCGCGGGGCGACTGGTTGGCCTTGATGCTGATCATCTGCGAACGCGGCACCATGATGTCGCGCACCTGCAGGTCGGCGACCTGGATGGCGCCTTCGACGATGGTCAGCGCTTCGCTGTCGAGCAGCTTGTTCTGATGGGCTTCGCGCAGCAGCTCGAGGAGCTCCTGGCGGTTTTTCGGCTCATGGGCAAAAGCCTGGGTCAGCTTACCCAACCAGGACTTTTGCCCGTTGCTCGATCGGTCTTCGCTCATGGCGGTTACTCGTGATCCTTGCAGTATCAGTGTGTGATTGTTTCGGTTTCGTCGTCGGCGTAAGGGTCCGGATGACCCAGTTCCGCCAGCAATTGCCGTTCCAACGCTTCCATTTCCTCGGCCTCATCGTCTTCGATGTGGTCGTAGCCGAGCAGGTGCAGGCAGCCGTGGATGACCAGGTGCGCCCAGTGCGCCTCCAGGGATTTGCCCTGTTCGGCGGCCTCGCGCTCGACCACTGGCACGCAGATCACCAGGTCACCCAACAGCGGGATATCGAGCAACTCGTCCGGGACGTCGGCGGGGAATGACAGCACGTTGGTGGCGTAGTCCTTGTGCCGGTAGGTGTGGTTCAGCTCGCGGCCTTCGGCGGCGTCGACCAGGCGAATGGTCATTTCCGAGTCGGCGCTGCGCTGGCGCAGGGCAAGTTCGCACCATCGGCGGAAGGCGGCGTCATCCGGGGCAGCGGCGTCCGTGGCCCGTTGCAGGTCGAGTTCAAGCATCTTTGCCGGGTGCCTCGGGCTTGGACTGACGGGCTTCGAAGCGGTCGTAGGCTTCGACGATACGCTGCACCAACGGGTGGCGTACCACGTCCTTTGGCTGGAAATGGGTGAAGCTTATGCCTGGCACGTCCTTGAGCACCTCGATCACATGGGCCAGGCCCGACTTGGTGCCGCGGGGCAGGTCGACCTGGGTGATGTCACCGGTGATCACCGCGGTCGAACCAAAGCCGATGCGGGTGAGGAACATCTTCATCTGTTCGAGCGTGGTGTTCTGACTCTCGTCGAGGATGATGAAGCTGTTGTTCAGGGTGCGGCCGCGCATGTAGGCCAGCGGAGCGATCTCGATCACCTGGCGCTCGATCAGTTTGGCCACGTGCTCGAAGCCAAGCATCTCGTAAAGTGCGTCGTAGAGCGGGCGTAGGTACGGGTCGATCTTCTGGGCCAGGTCGCCGGGCAGGAAACCGAGCTTTTCGCCGGCCTCGACCGCCGGGCGCACCAGCAAGATGCGGCGCACCTGCTCGCGCTCCAGCGCATCGACCGCGCAGGCTACGGCCAGGTAGGTCTTGCCGGTACCGGCCGGGCCGATGCCGAAGTTGATGTCGTTGGCCAGGATTTCCTTGACGTAGCGCTGCTGGTTGACGCCGCGTGGGCGAATGTTGCCCTTGCGCGTGCGCAGCGAGACGCTGACCTCGTTGACAGCCGGATTCTCGAGGCTCTCAACCGCCGATTCCTGAAGATAAAGGTGGACCGTTTCCGGCGACAGGTCGGTTGCCTTGGTCTCGCGATAGAGGCGGCGCAGCAGCTGTTCGGCGGCAGAAGTGGTCTTGGGTTCGCCAATCAGTTCGAACTGATTGCCGCGGTTGCGGATCTCGATGGCCAGACGTTGTTCGATCAGGCGCAGGTGCTCGTCGAACTGGCCGCACAGGTTGGCGAAACGGTGGGCCTCGAAGGGTTCGAGGATGAAGCGATGGGGTTGTATGGGTGCGTTCAAGGTCGTTTTTAGCCGCTCGACGGCAATGAATGTGAACTCAAGAATAACCCTAGAGTGGCAGTGGCGAAAGCACTGAAACGATCAAGGGTCGGTGCGAAGCGTCCTCGAGCATGGCGGGGCAAGCTGACGAATGATGATAGGGGCCAGCTACAGGCAGGGCAATGGTTCAGGGAAGGGGAGAGAAAGGGGTGCGCCCTTCGGCATTCTGCAGTTCCAGCAGGTATTTGCGGAAGATCTGGCCGAGTACCTGGGTAGCGTGCTCGAGTTCGTCGCGGGGCATTTGCTCGGTGACTTCGTCAGCCATGTCCAGCGCGTCCTCGGCACCGTTGACCGCGGCGATCTTGAGCAGGATGTAGGCTTGGACGTTGTTCGCCTTGACCCCTTCACCGTGGAAGAACATCGATCCGAGGCGGTATTGTGCCTGCGCCTGGCCTTGCAGCGAGGCTTTCTCGAACCATTTGAGCGCGTTGTCGAGTTGACGCGGTGTGCCGCTGTAGTAGAACTCGCCCAGCTCGTACTGCGCTTCGGCATCCCCTGACTGCGCGATTTGCTCACAGGCCTTGAGGGCATTTTGCAGGTCTTCGGGCGCGGTATCGAGGGCGCAGCGGCCCGTCGCCGGAATCAGCAACGAATTACCGCCCTCTGCCAGTGCCAGCAGGGGCTGAAGAAGCAACAGGCAGCCCAGGGTCAGGGCGCGGCCGGTGCGGTTCATGGGGATCGACTTACCTCTGCAAAGCTGCGGCCAATGTCTCTGGTGGCACATTATGGGATAAGCAGCGCCTACCTTACAAAGATTTACGCGAATTTCTACAGCACAATGGGACGCGTCGGGTTGTGATGGGTGTCACAGGCTTGCCTGGCTCTGCCTGATCGCAATCAGGCAGAGCCAGGCACATCCTTTACTTCAGCTTGGCAAATGCCCGCTCGGCAGCATCCAGGGTGATCTGCAGCTCCTTGTCACCATGGGCGATTGAGGTGAAGCCCGCCTCGAATGCGCTTGGCGCCAGGTAAACGCCGCCTTCGAGCATCAGATGGAAGAAGCGCTTGAAGCGTTCGGCATCGCTGGCCATCACGTCGTCGAAGGTGACGATATCGTCGGCGCCGCTGAAGTACAGGCCAAACATGGCGCCCGCCTGGGTGGTTACGAACGGGATACCGGCAGCGTCGGCACGCTGTTGCAGGCCATCGAGCATGCGGCTGGTGAAGGCACTCAGCTCGTCATGGAAGCCCGGGCGGCTGATCAGCTTCAGGGTGGTCAGGCCGGCGGCCATGGCCAACGGATTGCCCGACAGGGTACCGGCCTGGTAGACCGGGCCCAGCGGGGCGATGCAGCCCATGATCTCGCGCTTGCCTCCGAAGCAGCCGACCGGCATGCCGCCGCCGACGATCTTGCCGAAGGTCGACAGGTCGGGGGTGATGCCGTAGTGGCCTTGGGCACCGCCAAGGGAGACGCGGAAGCCGGTCATCACCTCGTCGAAGATCAGTACCACGCCGTGTTTGTCGCACAATGCGCGCAGGCCTTCGAGGAAGCCCGGCGCCGGCGGGACGCAGTTCATGTTGCCGGCCACCGGCTCGACGATGATGCAGGCCACGGTCTGGCCGACATCGGCCAGGGTCTTCTCGACGGCGGCGATGTCGTTGAACGGCAGGGTCAGGGTGTGCTTGGCGAAGTCCGCCGGCACCCCGGCCGAGCTTGGCACGCCCTGAGTCAGCAGGCCGGAGCCGGCCTTGACCAGCAGGCTGTCGGAGTGACCGTGGTAGCAGCCTTCGAACTTGATGATGGCGTCACGGCCGGTGTAGCCACGGGCCAGGCGGATGGCGCTCATGGTCGCTTCGGTGCCGGAGCTGACCATGCGCACCATCTCCATCGACGGCACGATCGAGCAGACCAGGTCGGCCATCTCGGTTTCCATGGCGGTCGGCGCGCCGTAGGACAAACCGTGCTCCAACTGCTTGCGTACGGAGTCCAGCACGTCCGGATGGGCATGGCCGAGGATCATCGGGCCCCAGGAACCGACATAGTCGACGTAGCGCTTGTCGTCTTCATCGATGACGTAGGCGCCTTCGGCGTGCTTGAAGAACAGTGGGGTGCCGCCGACGCTCTTGAAGGCGCGCACCGGCGAGTTGACGCCACCGGGGATGTGTTTCTGGGCTTGGGCGAACAGGGCTTCGGAACGGGACATGGGATCTTCTCTCGAAATCAGCAAGCGAACAGGGCATTGAAGGCGCGGGCGCGGCGGGTGACTTCCTGCGCGCTGTCGGCACCGAACAGGCCGTGGATCACCGCCAGCAGGTCGGCGCCATGGGCGACCAGCGGGGCGGCGTTGTCGAGGGTGATGCCGCCGATCACCGCGATCGGCAGCTTGACCTGGGCGCGGGCCTGCTCCAGCAGATCGACGCTGGCGGCGGGCGCACCCGGTTTGGTGACGGAATTGAAGAAGCGACCGAAGGCGACATAGCTGGCGCCCTCGTTGGCGGCCTGCTGCGCGAGGTCGAGGCTGGCGTGGCAGGTCGAGCCGATGATCGCCTGGCGGCCGAGCAGGGCGCGGGCCGGCGTGAGCGGGCCATCGGTCTGGCCGAGGTGCACGCCAACGCCCAGGCGGGCAGCCAGTTCGGCGTCGTCGTTGATGATCAGCTCGGTGCCGTAACGCTCACAGAGCGTCTTCAGCGCTTCGGCCTCGCGCAGTCTGGGGGCGGTGTCGTCGCTCTTGTCGCGGTATTGCAGCAGACGAACGCCACCTTCCAGTGCCGCTTCAACGTGGGAGAGGAAACGGCCGGCCAGCAGCTGGCTGTCGGTGATCGCGTACAGACCGCGGAGCTTCATCGGATGGCCTCGAGTCAGGAACAGAAATCCAGGGGCAGGCGGCGCGGCACGTACTGGCCCTTGCCCAGCTGCTCTGCGTCGCGCAGGGTGCGCCAGGTGTAGTCCAGGGCGCTGCGCACGGCGCTGGTCAATGCTTCGCCCAGGGCCAGGCGGCCGGCAAGGGCACTGGCCAGGGTGCAGCCCGAGCCGTGGTAGCTGCCCGGCAGGCGTTGGCAGGTCCAGGTGTGCTGTTGACCGTCGCGGCTATACAGGCGGTTGTGGATTTCCACCTCGTCGCCGTGACCGCCGGTTATCAACAGGTGTCTACAGAACGGCAGCAATTTCTCGGCGCACTCGTCTGCGGTGCCTTCGGGCAGTTCCGCCAGAATGCGTGCTTCCGGCAGGTTCGGCGTGGCGATGGTGGCCAGCGGCAGCAGGCGTTCGCGCAGCGCGTAGCCGACCTCGTCCTTGCCCAGGCGGCCACCGCCACCGGCGCGCAGCACCGGGTCGCAGACCAGTGGCAGGTGCGGGTGGGCGGCCAGCAGTTCGGCGACGGTGTCGACCATCTCGATCGAGCCGAGCATCCCCAGCTTCACCGCGGCCACCGTGGAGTCGGCCAGCACGGCGTTGGCCTGGGCCAGCACCCACTCGCGGTCGAGCACGCGGAAGTCGGAAACGTTGACGGTATCCTGCACGGTCAGGGCGGTCACGGCGGGTGCGGCGTGACAACCCTGGGCGATCAGGGCTTCGATATCTGCCTGCAGCCCGGCGCCACCACTGGGGTCGTGGCCGGAGAGACAGAGGACAACGGGGCGGGAGCTGTAGGTATTCATGGTCGGCGAGCTTATCACCAAACCTTTTTGTGCGGTTCGGTCGCGGTGAGAGATTTGCTGATCAAGTGGTCAGATTAGTTTTGTTGGATATTCTGAAACGTGCGTTCTAGAGCCTCTGCTTTGAAATTGACAGTAGCTGCTGAGCAATGCTGGAGGCTATGCTAGAGTGCTCGGATAACTCGATGAACGGGTTCTGCCGGATCACGTCGTCTCAAAGGGAAGGGAGGCAACCGCGACGCGACCGGACAGGCCATGCTGGGGCTGTATGCGCTATTTGCTGATTGTGCTTCTGGGCTGCTTGCCCCTGCTGGCCGGAGCGGTCGTATTCGACGACGCCACCGGACGCTTGCCGCTGGGCCGCTACATGCAGGTCTATGAAGACCACGAAGGCAGTGCCAGCATCGCTCAGGTCAGTGCCGGCGCATTCGCCAAACGCTTCCATGCCCATCACGACGAGGTGCTCAACGCCGGCTATTCGACCTCCGTTTTCTGGCTCCGGGTCGATCTCGCCTATGCAGCCACACCTTCGCCAGCACCACGCCAGTGGTTGCTGGAGCTTGCCTACCCGCCGCTGGATCATCTGGAACTCTATCTGCCCGACGCCCAGGGCACTTATCGGCTGGCCCAGCGCACGGGTGATGCCCTGCCCTATGCCAGCCGGCAGATCCGCCAGAACAACTACCTGTTCGAGCTGCCACTGCGTCCCGGTCAGGCGACGACCGCCTACTTGCGTCTGCAGAGCGAGGGTTCGATCCAGGCGCCGCTGACCTTGTGGTCGGCTCAGGCTTATCTGGAAGACCAGCCCACGCGTCTTTATGTGCTGGGGATGATCTATGGCGTGCTGCTGGTGATGCTGGTGTACAACCTGTTTCTCTACCTCAGTGTGCGTGATGTCAGCTACCTGTACTACATCCTCTACATCGCTTCGTTCGGCCTTTATCAGGTCTCGGTCAATGGTGCCGGCATCGCCTACTTCTGGCCCGACAGTCCCTGGTGGGCCAACGCCGCCACGCCATTTTTCATCGGCGCCGCCGGGCTGTTCGGCTGCCAGTTCGCCCGGCACTTCCTGCAACTGGGCAACCTCAGCCGTGGCCTCGACCGCCTGCTGAAGGGGTTGATGGCTGGCGGCGCGCTGGTGATGGTGCTGGCGGTGACCCTGCGTTACGGCGTGGCGCTGCGCATGGCCACGCTGCTGGCGCTGTTGTTCACCGTGAGCGTCTTCAGTGCGGGGTTGTATGCCTGGTGGCGCGGCTTGCGCGTGGCGCGCTGGTTCATCATCGCCTGGACGGCCTTCCTCGTCGGCGGGCTGGTCAACACCTTGATGGTGCTGGGGTACCTGCCCAACTTGTTCATCACCATGTACGCCAGTCAGTTGGGCGCTGCGCTGGAAGTGGCGCTGTTGTCGCTGGCCCTGGCCGACCGCATCAACAGTTTGCGTGAGCAGCAGGCCCAGGCCCTGCGCGAAACCGGACGCACCCTGGAGCAGATGAACCTGCAACTGGCCCGCAGCAACCGGCTCAAGGACGAGTTCCTCGCCACCGTGACCCACGAGCTGCGCACGCCGATGAACGGCGTGATCGGTTCGCTGGAGCTGCTGCACACACTGCCCATGAGCGCCGAGCAGGCTCAGTACCATCGCACCGCCACCGGTTCGGCCCAGGACATGATGGCGATGGTCGACGATATCCTCATCCTCACCGAACTGCAGGCCGGGCGCCTGCGCAACCATGGCATGGCGTTCAGCCTACGGCGCCTGCTCCAGGAACTGCGGGCCGGTTATGCGAGCCAGGCGCTGGCCAAGGGCCTGTACCTGAGCCTGGACATCCCCGCCGACCTGCCCGACAGCCTGGTCGGCGATGCGCAGAAGCTCGCCCGCTGCCTGGCGTGCCTGGTGGACAACGGGCTGAAGTTCACCCACCAGGGCGGCGTTACCGTGCAGGCCCGTGGCCGGCGTACCGGACCTGACAGCCTGGCCCTGAGCCTCACGGTCAGCGACAGTGGCATCGGTTTCGACGACCTGGACCAGGCGGTGCTGTACCAGCGCTTCTTCCAGGTGGACGGTTCGATGACCCGGCGCTATGGCGGATTGGGGATCGGCCTGTCCATCTGCCGCCAGTTGAGCGAGTTGATCGGCGCCACGTTGTCCCATGAGTCCACGCAGGGGCTGGGCAGTCGGTTCGAGCTGACGCTGCCCCTGGCGGTGGCACAGGTGCAGGCTCCACCGGCGCGTGCCGCCTCGAGGCTGGACCGCTTCTGAACAGAGGTGCCCCCGATGTAGTCCGTTTTGTCACTTTGACTGACCGGCCCGCGGTGCTTCACTGGGTTATCCAGGCATGAACGGATCCAGGAGGCCCACGATGAACCTGCACCAGTTCGCGGAAACCCACGAAGTCACCAACCAGCCGCCGTCCCTCGACGGTGCCAACCTCTACCGCCTCGACCAGCCCTTGCAGGAGTGGTCGCGGCGCTTCGGTGCCGGCTGGGCCGAGTCGCGGATCGACGCCTACGGCGCCCTGGCCGGTGGCCCGCTGATGGCGGCGGGTTTCCTGGCCAATGCCCACAAGCCCGAGTTCAGCAGCCATGACCGCTATGGTCACCGCATCGACCTGGTGGAATTCCATCCCGCGTATCACCAGTTGATGCGTACTGCCGTCGAGCATGGCCTGCCCTCGTTGCCGTGGGCGGAGCCACGAGACGGTGCCCACGTGGCCCGGGCCTCGATGACCTATCTGCACAGCCAGGCCGAAGCCGGTACCGGCTGCCCGCTGACCATGACCTTCGCCGCCGTGCCGGCCCTGCGCCTGCAGCCCGAGCTGGCTGGCTACTGGCTGCCCAAGGTCCTTGCCCGCGAGTACGACCCGCGCAATGTCGGCGACCGGCACAAGGCCGGCGTCACGATCGGCATGGCCATGACCGAGAAGCAGGGCGGTACCGATGTGCGCGCCAACACCACCCGCGCTTACCCGGTCGGCGCGCCCGGGCCGGGCCAGCCCTATGAACTGGTGGGGCACAAATGGTTCTGCTCGGCGCCGATGTGCGATGCCTTCCTTACCCTGGCGCAGACCGACAAGGGCCTGAGCTGCTTCCTGTTGCCGCGCCACCGCCCTGACGACAACCGCAACCAGTTCTATATCCAGCGCCTGAAGAACAAGCTCGGCAACTGTTCCAACGCATCCAGCGAAGTGGAGTTCCGTGGCGCCCTGGCCTGGATGGTGGGCGAGGAGGGGCGCGGCGTGCCGACCATCATCGAGATGGTGGCCATGACCCGCTTCGATTGCATGGTCGGCTCCAGCGCCTTGATGCGCCAGGCCTTGACCCAGGCCGCGCATCATTGCGCCCATCGCAAGGTCGGTGGGCGCGTGCTGGCCGAACAGCCCTTGATGCAGAACGTGCTCGCCGACCTGGCCCTGGAAAGCGAGGCCGCATTGGCCCTGAGCCTGCGCATGGGCCAGGCGCTTGATCGGCTCGACGACCCGCAGCAGGCACATTTCGCCCGCCTGGTGACAGCCGTGGGCAAGTACTGGATCTGCAAGCGCGCCCCCGGGATGATCAACGAGGCCGCCGAGTGCCTGGGCGGCGCCGGCTACGTCGAGGACAGCATCCTCCCGCGGCTGTACCGCGAGGCGCCGGTCAACTCGACCTGGGAGGGCTCGGGCAATGTGCAGTGTCTGGACGTGCTGCGCGCCTTGTCGAAGGAGCCAGGTGTACTGGAGGCACTTTTCACTGAGCTCGGGGATGGTCATGGCGACCCACGCCTGGCGGCGTTCATCGGCAACCTCAAGGGCGCCTTCGCCGATACCGGCGATATCCAGTACCGCGCCCGGCAGCTGACCGAGGACATCGCCGTGGCGTTGCAGGCCAAGCTGTTGCTGGAGGCGGGCAACGCCACGGTGAGCGATGCGTTCATTGGCAGCCGGCTGGGCGCTGGCGGGCGGGTGTATGGTGCGTTGCCGCGCGGGGTGGATGCTGCGGCGTTGGTGGCCAGGGCCACGCCGGCGTGGACTGGGTAACGCCATCGCGGGGGTGTTTTTACCCTGCAACGCAGGCAAGATGGTGGTCATGCATTCCATAAGACAGGAAGCCCAGCGTGAGCCAAGCGTTTGTAGTCGTTGATACCCCCGAACAGGCCGTCGACCGTCTGGCGGCCTTGCATGAACAGGCCACCGGTGCCCTGAGCCAGGCCCTCAAGCGCTACCTGAAAGACCGCACCGAGCCCGGTGACGAAGAACGCGCGCTGTTTCGCTACCCGGCCCTGCGCCTCATCTATTCCAGCCAGGGCGAAGTCGCCGCGACCACCCGCGCCTACGCCAAGGTCCAGGTGGATGGTACCTACAGCGTCACCGTCACCCAGCCCGCGGCGTTCCGTGGCTACCTGCTCGAACAGCTGCGCCCCTTGATGCACGACTACACCGTGACCGTGGAAGTTGGTGTCAGCGAACAGAACATCCCTTACCCCTACGTGGTAGACCAGGGCGATGAGCTGGCGGGCAGCGGCATCACCGCGGCCCAGCTGGCACGCGTTTTCCCCAGCACCGACCTGTCGGCGGCCACCGACAACACCGCCGATGGCCTGTACGACTGGGAAAGCGCCGAGACCCTGCCGCTGGCGCTGTTCGACGCCGCCCGCGTGGACTTCTCCCTGCGCCGCCTGGTGCACTACACCGGCAGCGACTGGCGGCACATGCAGCCATGGATCCTGCTGACCAACTACCACCGCTACGTCGACCAGTTCATCGCCCATGGCCTTGAGCAACTGCGCGAGGATCCACGCTTCGTGCGCATGGTCCTGCCGGGCAACGTGGTCATCGAGAAGGGCATGGACAACGGCGAGGCCCAGGCGCTGGTTGCCAGCGTGGTCTGGCACCGCTACCAGATGCCGGCCTACCACCTGATCGCCGCCGACGGCGATGGCGTGACCCTGGTCAACATCGGCGTCGGCCCGTCCAACGCCAAGAACATCACCGACCACCTGGCGGTGCTGCGTCCGCACTGCTGGCTGATGATTGGTCATTGCGGCGGCCTGCGCCAGTCGCAGACCATCGGTGACTATGTGCTGGCCCACGCCTACATGCGCCGCGACGGCATCCTCGACCGGGTTGTGCCGCCGAACATCCCGATCCCGGCCCTGGCCGAGGTGCAGCTGGCGTTGCAGGAGGCGGCGGCGCAGGTCACTGGTGAGCGTGGCGAGCAGCTCAAGAAGCGCCTGCGCACCGGCACCGTGCTCACCTACGACGACCGTAACTGGGAGCTGCGCTGGGCCCAGGAGCGCCCGCTTATCAACCTGTCCCGTGCCGTGGCGGTAGACATGGAAAGCGGCACCATCGCTGCCCAGGGCTACCGACTGCGCGTTCCCTACGGCACCTTGCTGTGTGTCTCCGACAAGCCGCTGCACAGCGAGATCAAGCTACCGGGGTCGGCCAACGCCTTCTACAACCGCGCGGTCAGCCAGCACCTGAAGATCGGCATCGCCGCCCTCGACCTGCTGCGCACCGAGCTCAACTCGCTGCACTCGCGTAAACTGCGCAGCTTCGATGAGCCGCCGTTCCGCTGAGGATCCATGCCCCTGCCACCCCGTAGCAACCCGCGTCGCCCTGCGGCGCGAGCCACCGGCCCGCGTCGCCAGCCCAAGGCGCCGCCGGCCGAGCCGCGCCTGATCCTGTTCAACAAACCGTTCGATGTGCTCACCCAGTTCAGCGACGGAGAAGGGCGCGCCACGCTCAAGGATTTCATCGACATTCCCGGCATCTACCCGGCCGGGCGCCTGGACCGCGACAGCGAAGGCCTGCTGCTGCTGACCAACGACGGGCGCCTGCAGGCGCGGATCGCCGACCCCAAGCACAAGCTGGCCAAGACCTACTGGGTGCAGGTGGAGGGCGAGCCGAGCGAGGAGCAGCTACAGCGCCTGCGCGAGGGCGTCGAACTCAACGACGGGCCCACGCTACCGGCGCAGGCACGTCAGCTCGAGGAACCCGAGCTGTGGCCGCGCAATCCGCCGGTCCGCTTTCGCAAGAGCGTGCCGACTGCCTGGCTGGAGCTGGTGATCCGTGAAGGGCGCAACCGCCAGGTGCGGCGGATGACGGCGGCGGTGGGGCTGCCGACCTTGCGTCTGGTGCGGGTGCGTATCGGTGACTGGACGATCGAAGGGCTGCAGCAGGGATGTTGGCGGGAAGTGGCGGCGAAGCTGTAGTCGCCGCCCAGGGTGGGGTTGTCAGACCCCTTCCAGGAACCCCACCACCACGCTCTTGATGATGAACGCCAGCACGCCAAGGCCCAGCACGAAGAACAGGATCAGCGTGCCGAAGCGGCCAGCCTTGGACTTCTTCGCCAGGTCCCAGACGATGAAGCCCATGAAGGCGATCAGCACGGTGACGAGGATGATCATCATCCATTCTTCGAATACGGCGGGATCCATCGGTTTACTCCAGGCAAGCACAAAGCCCGATCATACGCCGGGCGCGCGGGGATTCAACGCAGGTGGGTCAATGGCAGCTCAGTGCTGGCCAGTACCTGGTTGAGCACGAAGCTGGAGCGCACGCTGGTCACCCCTTCGATACGGGTCAGGCTGCCCAGCAGCAGTTTCTGGTAATGATCCATGTCCGGCACCACCACCTTGAGCTGGTAGTCGGCGTCCATTCCGGTAACCAGGCTGCATTCGAGGACCTGGGGCAGGCTGCGGATCGCCGCCTCGAAGGTTTCGAAACGTTCGGGGGTGTGCCGGTCCATGCCGATCAGCACATAGGCCGTAAGGCTCAGGCCGAGTTTCTTGCGATCCAGCAGCGCTACCTGGCGCGAGATATAACCGTCGTCTTCGAGCTGCTTGACCCGACGTGAGCAGGGTGACGGCGACAAGCCGATGCGTTCGGCCAGTTCCTGGTTGGAGATGCGCGCATCGCGCTGCAATTCGGCGAGGATGCTCAGGTCGTAGCGGTCGAGCTTGCTCATGAAAAGGGCCTTTTCTGTTCAGATTGCGGCGAATTATCGATCCTGAGTGAAAAATTGCGCAAGCCCTATTTAACAGAGCAATCTTCGCAATCCTCTGCCCCCGCGTCTGCCCTATCTTTATCAACAGAATCACTGCCCGGACATCAGTCCACGGCGACGCGCCCTAGGCGGGCGGTCGCGGCCAGCGATCCAACAGGATCCGCCAGGCCCCCGGGCTACGCACTGTCCAGAAGACGGCGCGAGGTGAGCCGGTGCCACAAGTGCCGAGCACGGACGACAATTCCCGAAGGGAGGCCGCAAGGCCTCCCTTTTTTATTGTGCTGAAGATTGCACAGGCCTGGCCTGGCGGCGACTCGCCACGGCGAGCGCCGCCAGCAGCACCAGCAAGCCGCCGATCACGGCAATCATGAAGCCGCTGCGCGCTGTCGTGGCGTCCACCCATTGGCCGGCACCTGCCGCGCCGATGGCCACGCCGACATTCAACCCGGCGAGCAGCCAGGTCAGGCCCTCGGTCAGCTGGCGCTCTGGCACGCTGCGCTCGACCAGGGCCATGGCCACGATCATGGTCGGGGCGAAGAACACCCCGGCCATTAACACTGCCGCCGCGAGCTGGGCGATATTGCCGACCAGGAGCAGCGGCAGGGTGCTGAGGGTGGTAGCCAGCGCGCCGACCAGCAACTGACGGGGCAGCGACATCCGCCAGCGCAGGGTGCCGAACAGCAGCCCGGAAACGCAGGAGCCCACGGCATAGGCCGACAATACCAGGCTGGCGGCAGCCGGTTGCCCTTGTTCGCTGGCGAAGGCGACGCTGACGATGTCCACGGTGCCGACGATCATGCCCATTGCCGCCATCAGCAGCGTCAGCTGAGGCACCCCGTCGCATCGCCAGGCCGGCAGGTCACGTCTGGACGAGGTGTCGGCAGGGGCCACCGGTGGTTCGCTGCCGGTCTGCAGGGTCAACGCCAGGGTACCCAGCAGCAGTAACGCGGCAGCCGCCAGCAACCCGGTCTGGGGCCACAGCGCCACGCTGAGCCCGACGGCCAGCGGTGGGCCAGCAATGAAGCTGGCTTCATCGAGTACGGTTTCCAGCGAGTAGGCAGTCTGCAGTTGCGGCTGGCCACGGTACAGATGGGTCCAGCGCGCCCGGACCATAGCCGACATGCTCGGCATGCAGCCGGCCAGCAGGGCGGCGACGAACAGCAGCCAGTCGGCGCTACGCCACCAGGCGCAGGCAGCCATCAGCAGCAGCCCGAGCACGCTCAGCAGGCTGGCCCGCGGCAGCACGCGGCGCTGGCCCAGGCGATCCACCAGGCGTGATACCTGTGGCGACAACAGGGCATAGGTAAGCACGAAGCAGGCCGACACCGCCCCGGCCAAGGCATAGCTGCCGCGCCATTGCGCCACCAGCGTAATGATGCCGATACCGGTCATGGGCAACGGCAGGCGGGCCAGCAGGCCGGCCAAGGTGAACCCGAGGGTGCCGGTCGGGACGAACAAGTGTGCATAAGGGTTGGGCATGTCGCTTCCTCCGTGAGACGGCCCGCTTGCTGGCGGCAAGGCAGGACGTGGATAATACGTACAGTGCGTATGATTAAATATTCATACGAGTTGAATGTAAATATTCATACGGATTGTACGTAAAGGAGAGGCCATGGTTCGTCGCACCCGCGCCGAGATGGAAGAAACCCGCGCCGCCTTGCTGGCAATGGCCCGCCAGGTCTTCAGCGAACAAGGTTACGCACAGGCGTCCATGGATGACCTGACCGCTCGCGCCGGGCTTACCCGTGGCGCGCTCTACCACCATTTCGGCGACAAGCAGGGCCTGCTGGCGGCCGTGGTGGCACAGATCGATGGTGAGATGGATGCACGTCTGCTGGCCATCTCCGCATCCTGCGATGACCCCTGGCAAGGCTTCTGCCAGCGTTGCGAGGCCTACCTGCGCATGGCCCGCGAGCCGGAAATCCAGCGCATTGTCCTGCGTGATGCGCGCGCCGTCCTGGGTGCGGCCTCGCCTGAGGCGCAGCAGCATTGCATCGCATCACTGCAGCGGATGCTCAGCGGGCTGGTCCAGCAAAGTGTGGTTGCCGAGGCCGATCCCTGGGCGTTGGCGGCCCTGGTACATGGCAGCCTGTCGGAGGCGGCGGTCTGGATCGCCCAGGTGGAGGACGGCGATTCCCGCCTCGGCCAGGCCCTGGTCGCCCTGGAATTGATTCTGCGTGGCTTGCTGGCGCGCTAGGCTGTCGGCTATTTCATCTGCCGGTCGCGGTCTGCGCAGTAGACTGCGAACGGTAAAGGCGAGCGTTTTTATCGAGAGGAACAACATGAGTTCGCGCATCTGGCGGTTGGCAGGCGTTGGTTTGCTGGGCCTGGGCATCAGCCTGGGCGCCATGGCCGAGGGCCCCGGAGACGGTCATGGCGGCCAGCAGGAGCAGGGCGGTGGTGAACGGCGCGGATCGCCGCTCAATTCACGGGACGAAGTGCGCCAGACGCAACCGCCGCGCCAGGGCTACTACCAGGACATTCCCCGGCGTTACGGTGACAACCGTCACTGGGAGGCGGGAGGTCCGGGTCAGCGCCCCGGCGGCGATTGGTCGGGACGGCCCGATGGTCATGGCAATGGCTGGGGGCCAGGACCGCAGTATCACCCAGGGCACACCGTCGATCGCTTCCCGGACCGCTACTGGAAGGTGCCTTATCGTGGGCAGGACTACTTCTACTCGGGCGGGTATTGGTACCGGCCCCATGGCGGCGGCTACGTGGTGGTCACGCCGCCTTACGGTGTGCGGGTCGGCTATCTGCCGCCCTATGCCCGCGAGGTGTGGTTGAGCGGTGCGTTGTTCTTCCTGGTGGCCGACACCTACTACCAGTACCTCGCCGACAGCCGCGAGTACGTGGTGGTCAACCCGCCCAGCGTTGCGCCTGCACCGCAGCAGCAGGGCAGTGGCTATGATGTGATCGCCTACCCGATGTACGGCCAGGGGCCGGAGCAGCAGGAGCAGGACCGCTACCAGTGCCACCGCTGGGCGGTGAGCCAGTCGGGGTTCGATCCGGCGACGGCGACCTATGCGCCGCCGGCCAATGTGGCGGACAACTATAGGCGGGCATTGGGGGCCTGCCTGAGCGGCCGCGGCTACAGCGTCAATTGACAAGTCAGTTGCGATAGCCGGCTACACCGGGTCGGCATGAACCATTACATCGGCCCGCGGATAGTGTTGGCGAATGACCTGAGATGCCTGCACGCACAATTCATGGGCGGCGTGCAGCGGCATTTCGCCGGGCAACTCAAGATGCAGCTGCACGAACCACTGGTTGCCGGACACCCGTGTGCGCAGGTCGTGTACGCCCTTCACGCCTGGTATCGCCAGCACTATTTCATGCATGCGCTCGCCGACATCGGCCGGCAGTTCCTTGTCCATCAGGATTGCCGTGCTTTCGCGAGCGATATGCAGCGCGCTCCACAGGATATACAAGGCGATCCCGAGGCCGAACAGGGCATCGAGCTGCGGCCAGCCGAAGCGGGCCAGCAGCAGCGCCAGGAGGATGCTGGCGTTGAGCAGCAGGTCCGAGCGGTAATGCAGCGAGTCGGCTCGCACGGCCGTGGAGCCAGTCGCCCGGATGACTTTGCGCTGGAATGCCAGCAACGCGAAAGTGAGCACCAGCGACAGCAGCATCACGGCGATACCGGCAGCGGTATCGCCCAAAGGCTCTGGCGACGACAGCCGATCAACCGCCTGGACCCCGATCAGAACCGCGCTGACCCCGATGAACAGCGCCTGGGCCATGCCGGCCAGGGCTTCGGCCTTGCCATGTCCGAAGCGGTGGTCGTCGTCGGCGGGGCGCAGAGCGTAGTGAACGGCCAGCAGGTTAAGGAACGAGGCGGCGGCATCCAGCGCCGAATCGGTCAGCCCGGCCAGCAGGCTGACCGAGCCGCTCAGCCACCAGGCCACGGCCTTGCTCAGCACCAGGATGCAGGCAACGCTCAGCGACGCACGGGTGGCCAGGCGCAGCAGGCGTTGGTGTTCGGCGTTGGCGGTCATGCGCTATGAATCGTCCGTGGTCAGATCAGGCGGCGGGCACCAGGCCGTAGCTGGCCAGTTGTTCGACACTGCCACGGTGCTGGATCAGCCGTGGGTCGTTCAGCGGCAGGCGCTGGCCCAGTTCGCTCTCCAGGATAGCCTGCAGCTTGGTCCTGTCGACGTGGCCATCTGCATTGATCGCCGGCTTGAGCTTGGCCGGGTCGACCTGAGCGCTCTTGCCGCCAGGGTAGTAGATGGCACCGGTGGCAAAATCGATGCCGAAGGCGATCAGGCCGGGGAGCACGTAGAAGAGAATACCTATGGCATCCATGGCCGCCACCACAGGGTCGATCTTGCCTTCGATCTGGCCGCGACGGTCAGGGTAGAACAGGGTGCCGCAGGCCGTCAGCTGGGTCAGCAAGGTGGCGATGAGGGCGCCACCGATGACGCGGGAGGGGATGCGCATGTGAATCTCCGAAAGGTAACGACGATCAAGGGCGCGGCAATCGCCGGCGCCTGAGGTTAAGACCATGATAGGGCAGCCTCGGTTCGCCGTTATACTCGGACGATTGTTCGAGGACCACCATGATTTCATTACCGATCGATGCCGTACTGTCCGACCTGCGCCAGGCCCTGGCCGAACGTGACGAAGCGGTGCTCGAGGCGCCACCCGGCGCCGGCAAGACCACCCGCGTACCACTGGCGCTGCTCGACGAACCCTGGCTGGCCGGGCAGACCATCCTCATGCTCGAGCCCCGGCGCCTGGCCGCCCGCGCCGCTGCCGAACGCCTGGCCAGCGAGCTGGGCGAGAAGGTTGGCGAAACCGTGGGTTATCGCATCCGCTTCGACAGCAAGATCGGCCCGAACACGCGCATCGAAGTGGTCACCGAAGGCATCCTCACCCGCCGCCTGCAAAGCGATCCTGCGCTTGAAGGCGTGGGCCTGGTGATCTTCGACGAGTTCCACGAGCGCAGCCTGGATGCCGACCTGGCCCTGGCCCTGAGCCTCAACGGCCGGGCGCTGCTGCGTGACGAGCCGCCGCTGAAGATTCTGCTCATGTCGGCGACCTTGGAGGGTGAGCGCCTGTCGCGCCTGCTCGACGATGCACCGATCATCAGCAGTCAGGGGCGCATGCACCCGGTGGATATTCGCTGGAGCCGGCCGTTCCAGCCTGGCGAGTTCGTCGAGCCGCGCGTGGTCGACTGCGTGCTCCAGGCCCTGGCCGACGAATCCGGCAGCCTGTTGGTGTTCCTCCCCGGGCAGGCCGAGATCCGCCGCGTGCACCAGGCTCTGCAGGAGGCCGTGGGCGAGCGTCCGCAGATCCTGCTCTGCCCGCTGCACGGCGAGCTTGAGCTGAGTGCCCAGCGCGCCGCCATCGAGCCGGCGCCCAAGGGCCAGCGCAAGGTGGTGCTAGCCACCAACATCGCCGAGACCAGCCTGACCATTGACGGTGTGCGCGTGGTGATCGACGCAGGGCTTGCGCGGGTGCCACGCTTCGACCCCGGTAGCGGCATGACCCGCCTGGACACCCAGCGCATCTCCCGGGCCAGCGCCACCCAGCGCGCCGGTCGGGCCGGGCGCCTCGAGCCTGGCGTGTGCTATCGGCTGTGGTCCGAGGCGCAACACGACCAGTTGGCGGCCCATGGCAGCGCCGAGATCCTCCAGGCCGACCTGGCCGGGCTCGCCCTGCAGCTGGCGCGCTGGGGCGTACCACCGGAGCAGCTCAGCTGGCTCGACCAGCCACCTACGGCCGCCTATGGCCAAGCCCTGGACCTGCTGACCCGACTCGGCGCCTTCAAGCCAGGTTGCCGCGACGTTCTGAGCGCCCATGGCCAAGCCATGGCCGAGCTGCCTGCGCATCCACGCATCGCCCATTTGCTGCTGCGCGGTCAGGATCTCGGGTTGGCCGACCTGGCGTGCGATGTCGCAGCGTTGCTGGGCGAGCGCGACATCCTGCGTGGCGGTGGTGCTGACCTGCATAGCCGGCTGGCTTTGCTCAGCGGTGAAAGCCGCGCCGCGCGAGGTGGGCAGGGCGGTGTGCAGCGTGCGCGGCAGCTGGCCCGGCAATACCGCGGCCAGCTGCGTGGCAAACCGCGCAACCCGGTCGCCGACCCCGACCATCCACGCTGGCTGGGCGCGGTGCTGGCGCTGGCCTACCCCGACCGGGTGGCGCAACAGCGCCGCGAAGGCGGCGGCGAATACCGCCTGGCCAATGGCCGGGCGGCACTGTTCGCCGAAGCCGATGTGCTGATGAAGAGCCCGTGGCTGGTGATTGCCGATCTGGGCAGCCGGCAGGGGCAGCGCGAGGAACGTATCTACCTGGCTGCAGAGTTCGACCCGGTATTGTTCGACGCAGTGCTGGCCGAGCAGGTCGAGCAAAT
Source organism: Pseudomonas sp. BJa3 (assembly GCF_026343815.1). NCBI lineage: Bacteria > Pseudomonadati > Pseudomonadota > Gammaproteobacteria > Pseudomonadales > Pseudomonadaceae > Pseudomonas > Pseudomonas sp. BJa3. Next base: position 54,176 of record NZ_JAOXMC010000021.1, read on the forward strand.
CGACCTGCTCGACTGGGACGAACGCGAGCAGGTGTTGCGCGCCGAGCGCCAGCGCAAGGTCGGCGAGCTGGTCCTCAGCCGTGAACCGTTGCCTGGGCTGGACGACGAGGCGCGGGCCAAGGCGTTGCTCGGCCTGGTTCGGCGCAAAGGCTTGAACCTGCTGGCCTGGACCCCGGAACTGCGCCAGTGGCAGGCCCGCGTCGCGCTGCTGCGTCAGCTGGATCTGGAAAAGGACGGCCACAGCGAGTGGCCCGATCTGGGCGATGACGCCTTGCTGGCCAGCCTGGAATACTGGCTGCAACCCTACCTGGGCAAGGTGTCGCGGCTGAGCCATTTCTCTAACCTGGACCTGGCCTCGATCCTGCGCAACCTGCTGCCCTGGCCGCTGCCCCAGCGCCTGGACGAGCTCGCACCGTCGCACCTGGCCGTGCCTTCGGGCTCAAGCATACGCCTGGACTACAGTGAGCAACCACCGATCCTGGCCGTGCGCCTGCAGGAGCTGTTCGGCCTGGCCGATACTCCACGCATCGCCAATGGGCGGCAGCAGGTCAAGCTGCACCTGCTGTCGCCAGCACGTCGGCCTGTGCAAGTGACCCAGGACCTGGCCAACTTCTGGCGCACCACCTACGCCGAGGTGAAGAAGGACCTGAAAGGGCGTTATCCCAAGCATTACTGGCCGGACGACCCGCTGGTGGCGCAAGCCACGGCCAGGGCCAAGCCGAGGAAACCCTGAACGCGCGCGATCAGTTGGCTGCGCCCGCCTCACTCTCCAGCAGCATGAACAACCTGTACAGCACCACGGTGCTGAACAGCTGCAGGAAGCCGCTGAGGCTGTCCAAAGCCAGTTGCACACCGGCCTGTGGTTCGGGGAAAAGCTGCAGCAGCAGGCCGTCAATCAGCCACAGCGGCGCCAGCACCGAGAGCATGCACACCATGATGCGCAGGAAGTGCCCGGTGGTCATGCGCGCGCTGGTGCGCATCGCCTCGATCACCGGCAGGCCGCGCAGCACCAGCAGGTACTCGGCGAACACCAGGTTCACCATGATCCACACGCCGGGGAAGATGAACAGCGCCAGGCCGGCCATGATCAGCAGCGAGCTGATCACGATCAGCAGGGCCAGCATCGGCCACAGCTGCAGGGCGCGGGCGAACAGGTCGCGCTTGGCGGTGTCCTGGCCATTGCTGCGGGTGTCGAGGTAGAGGATCAGCGCGGCGCTGTACAGCGGATAGAACAGCAGGCTGACCAGCATGCCGTAGGCAGGCGAGGCCTGTTCGCCGAGATGGTTGTAGAGCAACTGGGTGCCGAGGGCCTCAAGTACCACCAACGGCAGGCACAGCTGGAGGATGCTCGTCAGGTGACGGCGGAAGAAGTACAGGGAGTCGCGCAGAACGCTCAACGGATTCATCGGTCAACATCGCATGGCGGAAAAAGCAGGGCGTAACTTTAGCCCAGACCGCCCGCTTGCTGAAAAAAGTTTCATGGCCGGGGCAATTGAATCACCGCGCCCGGCCCCCCATCTTTGACGCTGTCCGATGCCCTGTTCAGCGCACGAGGTTGCCCCGATGAACACTGAAGAACAAACCCTGATCGATGGCCTGTTCGGCCGTCTCAAGCAAGCCGAAGACCCGGCCCAGCCGCGCGATGCCCAGGCCCAGGCACGCATCGAGGAGCACCTGCGCCAGCAGCCGGCGGCGCCGTACTACATGGCCCAGGCGATCCTGGTGCAGGAAGCGGCGATCAAGCGCCTGGACGAACAGAACAAGCAGCTCGAGGCCGAGCTCAAGCAAGTGCGGGCGCAACTGGAGGCAAGTCGCCCCAGTGGCAGCGGCGGCGGTTTTCTTTCCAGCATCTTCGGCGCCGGAGCGCGCAGCCCGGAGCCGCAGCGGCCGGTGGCACCGGCTTCGAGTTCCTCAGGAGGCTGGCGTGAGCCATCGCCACAGGCTTATTCCCCGCCGCAACCACAACAGGGTTTCGGTGCGGCGCCTGCTCCGGCGCGCAGCGGTGCCAGCAGCTTCCTCGGCGGGGCAATGCAGACTGCTGCGGGGGTGGCTGGTGGCGTGCTGCTGGCTCAAGGTATCAGCAGCCTGTTCAACCACAACTCGCAGCCTGAAGAAATCGTCGAGGTGATCAAGGAAGAGCCGGCGCCGGCCAGCGATGCTGGAGGCTGGAACGATCAGGACAGTCAGCGCCAGGTGGCCGACAACGGTGGCTGGGGCAATGACCAGGGCGGGTTCGCCGATACCGACTACAGCGGCGGCGACGATGGCGGCTTCTTCTCGGACGACGACTACGTCTGAGGGCTCTGGCATACTGCAGCGTCTGATTGCGGGGCAAGTCCGCTCCTGCCGAAGCGTGGGGGCGGGCTTGCCCCGCGATTGTCTGCCACCGCCAGAGAGAGGCTCCCGGTGAAGAAAATCGCGCTGTTCGCCGATGTACAGAACCTCTACTACACGGTTCGCCAAGGCCATGGCTGCCATTTCAACTACGCCGCGCTGTGGGCCGACGTCAGCCGCGAGGGCCAGATCGTCGAAGCGGTGGCCTATGCCATCGACCGCGGCGACAGCAAGCAGCAGCAGTTCCAGCAGATCCTGCGCAACCTCGGTTTTGAGGTGCGCCTCAAGCCGTTCATCCAGCGTGCCGACGGTTCGGCCAAGGGCGACTGGGACGTTGGCATCACCCTCGATGTGATCGAGGCGGCAGCTCGGGTCGACCAGGTAGTGCTGGCCTCCGGCGACGGTGATTTCGACCTGTTGCTGGAGCGGGCAATGCAACGCCATGGCGTGGAAACCGTCGTGTACGGCGTGCCGGGGTTGACGGCGTTGTCGGTAATCCGCGCCGCAAGCCGCTACGTGCCGATCGAGGGCAGGCTGCTGCTGCGTCACTGAACCCAGGCTCAGGTTTTTTTGCCGTTGCCCCCCAGATGCCCCAGCGGCACCCTTCGTGCCACCGCGCTGGACAGGATGATCGAGGTCTTGGTGAAGCCCAGCTGCGACACGCGGTTGATCAGCGCCTCCAACTCGCCCATGGACGTGACGGCCGCTTGCATGATCACGCACGGGTCACCGGTCACTCGGTGGCACTCGGTGAGTTCAGGGATCTTCTTCAAGGCCTCGTAGGCCTGCTGGTTGCCATGGCTGGCCAGGCGCAGTTCCATCACGCACTGGATCGGCAGGCCGATTTTTTCCAGGTCGACCTTGGCCGTGTAGCCGCTGATAACACCGCTGGCCTCCAGCTTGGCCACCCGCTCGGCCACCGCCGGGGCGGAGAGATTGACCTGGCGCGCCAGCTGCGCGTAGGTGGCCCGGCCGTTTTCCAGCAGCGCGGCGAGAAGCATGCGATCGTACTTGTCCATGGCGATTCCAGGTGACCTTGCAATCGACGGTGAAGCGTCTGCATAACCGTGTATTGCAAAGTGTTTTGGTGTTTTAAACGTGTTTTGTAACTTAAGTTTGCGCGAGGGCCTTTCTAAACTAATCCACCCGTAAACGGATTTCGAGCCCTGCCATGTCCACCGCCCGCCGCTTCCCGCTGTTGCTCATCGGAGCCTTCCTTGCCTTGTACCTGGTGTGGGGCTCGACCTACCTGTTCATTCGTATCGGCGTGGAGTCCTGGCCGCCGATGCTGATGGCCGGGGTGCGTTTCGTGATTGCCGGCAGCCTGCTGTATGGCTTCCTGCGCTGGCGTGGCGCGCCGGCGCCGACCTGGCCGCAGTGGCGCGCCGCCGGCGCCATCGGCTTTCTCCTGCTCAGTTGCGGCAACGGTGGCGTGACCCTGGCCGAGCATGCCGGAGTCGCCTCGGGCGTGGCGGCGCTGGCGGTAGCCACGGTGCCGCTGTTCACCCTGGTGTTCGGGCTGTTCTTCGGCCATCGCAACTCGCGCCTGGAATGGGCGGGGATTGTTTTGGGGCTGGTCGGCATCGGCATGCTCAACCTGGGCTCGAACCTGCAGGCCAGCCCCATGGGCGCGGCGCTGATCCTGTTCGCCGCGGCGGCCTGGGCCTTCGGCTCGGTGTGGAGCAAGAGCCTGCCGCTGCCCCAGGGCGCCATGGCCAGTGCCGCGGAAATGCTGGTGGGCGGCGCCGCCTTGCTGATCGGCAGTGCCGTGAGCGGCGAGCGCCTGACCGAGATGCCCACGGCGGCCGGTTGGGGGGCGGTGGCCTACCTGGTGTTCTTCGGCTCGATCCTGGCGTTCAGTTCCTACATGTACCTGCTCAAGCACGTGCGTCCGGCGGCTGCGACCAGCTACGCCTACGTCAACCCGGCGGTGGCGGTGCTGTTGGGGATCGTTTTCGCCGGCGAGCAGATCGGCGCCGAGGAGTGCGTGGCCATGGCGGTGATCATTGGCGCGGTGGTGCTGATCGGCCTGCCGCAATGGCGCAAGGCGCCGCAGCAGCCGGTGCCGCTGAAAGGCGAAATGTGCAAGTAGGGCAGGGCGTTGCGGTAAACTTGCCGCCTTCGCTGAACCCCCTGACGGTATTGCCATGAATTTCGCCCAACTCGGCCTGATCGAACCGCTGCTGCGCACCTTGCAGACGCTGGACTACACCACGCCCACCCCGATCCAGGCCAAGGCCATCCCCGCCGTGCTCGCTGGCCGTGACCTGATGGCCGCCGCCCAGACCGGCACCGGCAAGACCGCCGGCTTCGCCCTGCCGGTGCTGCAGCGCCTGGCCCTGGAAGGGGAGAAGGTCGCCAGCAACTCGATCCGCGCGCTGGTGCTGGTGCCGACTCGCGAGCTGGCGGAGCAGGTGCACAACAACGTGCGCGAGTATGCCGAAAACCTGCCGTTGAGCACCTACGCGGTGTATGGCGGGGTCAGCATCAACCCGCAGATGATGCGCCTGCGTCGTGGCGTTGACCTGCTGGTGGCGACCCCAGGCCGCTTGCTCGACCTCTTCCGCCAAAACGCGGTGAAGTTCAATCAGGTGCAGACCCTGGTGCTCGACGAAGCCGATCGCATGCTCGACCTGGGCTTTGCCGAGGAGCTGCAATCGGTGTACGCGGCGTTGCCGCGCAAGCGCCAGACACTGTTGTTCTCCGCCACCTTCTCCGAGCAGATCCGCCTGCTCGCGGGCCTGGCGCTGAACGATCCGCTGAGCATCGAAGTGAGCCCGCGCAACGCCGCCGCGACTACGGTCAAGCAGTGGCTGGTGCCTGTGGATAAAAAGCGCAAGGCCGATCTTTTCATCCATCTGATGCGCAAGCAGCGCTGGAAGCAGGTGCTGGTGTTCGCCAAGACTCGCAACGGTGTCGATCAACTGGTCGAGCGCCTGTTGGCCGAGGGCGTGAATGCCGACGGCATCCACGGCGACCGTCCGCAGGCCACCCGCCAGCGTGCCCTGGACAGCTTCAAGGCCCGTGAGATCCAGGTATTGGTGGCCACCGATGTGGCCGCTCGCGGCCTGGACATCGACGACTTGCCGCTGGTAGTCAACCTCGACCTGCCAATCGTCGCCGAAGACTACGTGCACCGCATCGGCCGTACCGGCCGCGCGGGGAACAAGGGCGAGGCGATTTCGCTGGTGTGTGCCGACGAGGTGCAATTGCTGGCCACGATCGAGACCCTGATCCGCCAGGTGTTGCCACGGCACGAGGAGCCGGATTTCATCCCCGATCACCGGGTGCCGGTGACCGATGCCAGTGGCCAGGTGCTGAAGAAACCGAAGAAGCCCAAGAAGCCGAAGGAGAACAGCGCCAAGCGCGGCCTGGGGCGCTGGATGGACAGCGAGGGGGCGGGGGCTGCGGCACCGGCGGTCAAGGCGGTGCGCAAGGTGCCGGCGTTCGGTGGCAAGCCGCGCAAGCCCAAGCCTTGAGAGCCTCGGGGCTGCGTAGCAGCCCCGGCATTCATCAGGTCAGGCGCGTCAGCCAATCAGCCGCCGCATTTCCCGCCCGCAACCCACTAGCGAAGCACGCCGTCAGCAGGTACCCACCCGTCGGCGCTTCCCAATCCAGCATCTCCCCCGCGCAGAACACCCCGGGCAGGTTGCGCACCATCAGTCCGTCGTCCAACCCTTCGAACCGTATTCCGCCGGCGCTGCTGATCGCCTCGTCCAGCGGCCGAGTCCGCACCAGCACGATCGGCAGCGTCTTGATCGCCGCCGCCAGGCACCCGGGGTCGGTAAAGGTCGCCTGGTCGGTCAGTTCGCGCAGCAACGCCGCTTTCACCCCGTCGATGCCCAGCTGACCGTGCAGATGCTTGGCCATCGAGCGCGATCCACGCGGCTTGGCCAGGGCTTGGGCAATCTTCTCCACAGGCCGGTCCGGCAGCAGGTCCAGCAGCAGGGTTGCTCGACCGTCGCGGTTGATCGCCTCGCGCAGCGCCGCCGACCAGGCATATACCAGGCTGCCTTCCACTCCCTGAGCGGTGAGGATGAACTCGCCCTTGCGCGGCGCGGCGCCGGGGACTCTCAAGGCAATATTCTTCAGCGGGGCACCGGCGAACTTGTCCTTGAGCAGCATGCTCCAGCTTTCGACTTCGAAGCCGCAGTTGCTCGGTCGCAGCGCTGAGATATCCACACCCCGTTCAGTCAGCAGCGGCACCCAGGCGCCATCCGAACCCAGGCGCGCCCAACTACCGCCACCCAGCGCCAGCACCACGGCGTCTGCCTGCACGTGTCGTTCGCCCTGTGGATAACTGATCCGCAAGGCACCAGCGTCGGTCCAGCCCAGCCAACGGTGGCGGGTGTGGATAACCACCCCGGCCTCGCGCAGGCGCTTGAGCCAGGCACGCAGCAGCGGCGCGGCCTTCATGTCGCGGGGAAATACGCGACCCGAGGTGCCGACGAAGGTTTCGATGCCCAGGCTGTGAATCCACTGGCGCAGGGCATCGGCGTCGAAGTCGTGCAGCAGCGTGTCGATCTCGCCGTGGCGTTTACCGTAGCGGCCGACGAAGGCCGGGTAGGGCTCGGAATGGGTGATGTTCATGCCACCGACACCGGCCAGCAGGAACTTGCGGCCCACCGAAGGCATGGCGTCGAACACTTCAACCGCCATCCCGCGCCTGGCCAGGGCTTCGGCGGCCATCAGGCCAGCAGGGCCGCCACCGATCACGGCGACAAGGGGGCGGGAGGCGGGGCGAGGATCGTTCATGGCGGGCGGCAGGCTGTGGAAAAGAGCGCGCATTCTACCCCAGCGGGACGGCTCGCGGCACTGCTCAAAAAACAACCAACTCTTTGCAGCTCAGGCAGTTAAAGGGCTGGAGCGGCTTTCTCGCAGGTTATCCACAGGCGGTTCCACAGTCATTGTGCACAACCGAGCACCCGCGCCGCGCTGTGGTGGAGGATGCCGTGGCGCCGGGCCAGGGCCTGGCGGTCCTTGCTGTAGCCGCCACCGATCACCCCTACCACCGGGATGTCGCGGCCCAGGCATTGGCGCAGCACATGCTCGTCGCGGGCAGCGAGGCCTGCGTCGGTCAGTTGCAGGTAGCCCAGGGCGTCGTCCTTGTGCACATCGACGCCGGCGTCATACAGCACCAGGTCTGGCTGGTACAACGGCAGCAGGTAGTTCAGCGCATCCTCGACCACCTTGAGGTAGGCGCTGTCGTGCATGCCGCGGGGCAGGGGGATATCCCAGTCGCTCTGGGCCTTGCGCGCCGGGAAGTTCTGCTCGCAGTGCAGGGACACGGTGATCGCCTCCGGCGTGTCGTGGAGAATGCGCGCCGTACCGTCGCCCTGGTGCACGTCGCAGTCGAAGATCAACACCCGGTGTACGCGTCCGGCTTCCAGCAGGTAACGGCTGATCACTGCCAGGTCGTTGAAGATGCAGAAGCCGGCCGGGTGATCGTAGTGGGCATGATGGGTGCCGCCGGCCAGGTGGCAGGCGATACCATGCTGCAGCGCTTGCTCGGCGGCCAGCAGTGAACCACCTACTGCACGCACGGTGCGTCGGGCCAGGGCTTCGCTCCAGGGCAGGCCCAGGCGGCGCTGGTCCTCGCGGGACAGTTCGCCGTGCATGTAGCGCTCGATGTAGGCGCGGTCATGGGCAAGGGCGAGGATCTCGTTGGGGCAGATTTCAGGGCGCAGCAGGGCGGCGTCGGTGGTCAGGCCGCTGTCTACCAGGTGATCGCGCAGCAGGCGGAACTTGTCCATCGGGAAGCGATGGTCCGGCGGGAATTCGGGGCTGTAGTCGTCGTGGTAGATCAGCGGCAGGGGCATGGTGTCGGCGCGTTGGGGGCGAACACCGATCTTGCCAGTATTGGTGGCGCCGGCGCCAACGCAATCGCGCGGCAAGCCCGCTCCCACGCAGCTGCGGTTATCTTGTGGCGCTCATTGGCCTGCCGATGCCAGCACCCTTTGCCAGTCTGGCTCGTTCATCCGCCCCAGAATCCGCGCCTTGCCATTGCCATCCACCGACACGAACAGCGCACTGGCGTAGCCGCTTTCACGCTCACCGCCCGGCACATGCTGCTGGCGGGCGAAGTGATCGATGCAACCATTGTGGGTCACCAGTACCAGGTTGTGCCCGGGCCGCTTGCGGGCCATGGCCTCGGCGGGGAAAGGACGGTCGCAGCGCTCCAGCCAGTCTTCGCTGGAGACGGCCTGGCCAAGGATGAAATGCGCGGTCTGGCGGGTTCGCAGCTTTGGGCTACTGAGCAGATCGGCACCGCTCAGCCCCAGTTGCCGCAGGCCCTGGCCGACCCGCTGCGCCGCCTGGCTGCCGGCCACGGTAATGCCTGTCGCATCGTCCAGGCAGGGGCCTGGGGCACTGTCACAGCGTTCGGCGTGGCGGATCATCACGATCACCGCGCCGTCCTTCCAGTCCTGCAGCAGGCCGCTGTCGCTCAGTTGTTGCTCGTTGCCAAGGTTCACGATGTGCGTCCTCGTCGCTAGCCAGGTGCTGGCCCCGGCCAGTGCCAGGAGCAGGCCGAAGGCGGCGCCGAGCGCGGTGCGAGAACGGCGGCGTTCGGGGCGGGCCAGCAGGGCCGGGTTGTGCAGGGTGTTGCTGGGGTGCATGCGTCACTCCGATGGCAGTGGGGCGTCGACAAAGGCCGCGGTAGTGTCCGGCATTGTGCAAAGAGGCCTGTCGGGGGGCGGTGAAGCCGATGTGAAAAAAGCATCGGCTGGCCGATGTGCGCGGCCTACGCTGTACACTGGCAGACCGTGATTTCGGAGCCGCGCCGATGACCCCCATCCTCGAACTGGAAAGCCCGCGCCTGGTGCTGCGCCAATGGCAGGACGACGACCTGCGCGAGTTCGCCGCCTTGTGCGCCGACCCACAGGTGATGCGTTATTTCCCCGCACCGATGACCCGGGTCGAGGCAGCCGCGCTGATCGGCCGGGTGCGCGGTCATTTCAACGAATACGGTTTCGGCCTCTGGGCCCTGGAGCGCAAGGACAGCGGCGCCTTCATCGGCATGACCGGCCTGCTCAACGTCAATTTTGACGCGCCCTTCGGTCCAGCGGTGGAAATTGGCTGGCGCCTTGCCCGCCGGCATTGGGGGCTGGGCTTCGCCAGCGAGGCCGCCTGGGCCTGCCTGCGCTGTGCCTTCGCCCAGCTGCATCTGGACGAGGTGGTGTCGTTCACCACCGAGGGCAATTTGCCGTCGCAGAAGGTGATGCAGGCCATCGGCATGGTCCAGGACCTCGAGGCCAGCTTCGAGCACCCGCGCCTGCCACCGGGCGATCCGCTGCGCCCTCATGTGCTCTACCGCATCGACCGCGCCCGCTGGCAACAGAACCTGCGCGGCTGAATAGGTGGCCATTCGTACGGCGGGACTACAGACAAACCCTGTATCATTTGCCGCCATAACAGCGCCGTATTGCCTTGCCAGGAGAACCCCATGAGCCACGTACTCGACGATCTGGTCGACTTGCTGAGCCTCGAGTCCATCGAGGAGAACCTGTTCCGCGGACGCAGCCAGGACCTGGGCTTCCGCCAGCTGTACGGCGGCCAGGTGCTCGGCCAGTCGTTGTCGGCGGCCAGCCAGACGGTCGAGGACGCGCGCCATGTGCATTCGCTGCATGGCTACTTCCTGCGCCCGGGTGACGCCAGCATGCCGGTGGTGTACTCGGTGGACCGCGTGCGTGACGGCGGCAGTTTCAGCACCCGGCGGGTCACGGCGATCCAGAAGGGCCAGCCGATCTTCACCTGCAGCGCTTCGTTCCAGTACGACGAGGAAGGCTTCGAGCACCAGGCGCCGATGCCCGACGTGGTCGGCCCGGAGAACCTGCCCAGCGAGGTCGAGCTGGCCAGTGCCATGGCTGAAAGGCTGCCCGAGCGCATCCGCGAGAAGGTGCTGTGCGCCAAGCCCATCGAGATCCGCCCGGTCACCGAGCGCGACCCGTTCAATCCCAAGCCCGGCGATCCGGTCAAGTACGCCTGGTTCCGTGCCGACGGCAACCTTCCGGACATTCCGGCGCTGCACAAGTACCTGCTGGCGTACGCCTCGGACTTCGGCCTGCTGACCACGGCCTTGCTGCCCCATGGCAAGTCGGTGTGGCAGAAGGACATGCAGATCGCCAGCCTCGACCACTCGCTGTGGTTCCACCGTGACCTGCGCGCCGACGACTGGCTGCTGTACGCCACCGACAGCCCCTGGGCCGGCAACGCCCGTGGCTTCTGCCGGGGCAGCATCTTCAACCGCGCCGGGCAACTGGTGGCCTCGTCGACCCAGGAAGGCCTGATCCGCCATCGCAAGGACTGGGCATGAGCCTGGGCGACATCCGCCACTGGGTGTTCGACATGGACGGCACCCTCACGGTCGCCGTGCATGACTTCGCGGCCATCCGCGAAGCGCTCGATATCCCGTCCGAGCACGACATCCTCACCCACCTGGCAGCCTTGCCGGCAGCGGAGGCGGTGGCCAAGCATGCCTGGCTGCTGGAGCATGAGCGCGACCTGGCGATAGCCTCCAAGGCCGCCGACGGCGCCGTGGAGCTGGTGCGCGAACTGGCCCGACGCGATTGCCGGCTGGCCATTCTCACGCGCAATGCCCGCGAGCTTGCCCACGTGACCCTCGAGGCCATCGGCCTGGCTGACTGCTTCCCGGTCGAACTTATCCTCGGTCGCGACGAGGCGGCACCCAAGCCCAGCCCGGATGGGTTGTTGCAGATCGCCCGGGCCTGGGGTGTAAGCCCCGGTGCAATGGTGATGGTCGGTGACTACCGCTTCGACCTCGACTGCGGGCGGGCCGCAGGCACCCGCACCGTGCTGGTCAACTTGCCGGACAATCCCTGGCCGCAGCTGGCCGACTGGCACGCGGCAGATTGCCGGGCGTTGAGGGCGTTGCTCGGCTGACGGCCCTGTCGCGGGGCAAGCCCGCTCCCACGTGCCTACCATCGTGGGAGCGGGCTTGCTCCCGCGATCATCCAGACCTGTCTAAGCTGCACTGCACCTTTTCCCACGATGGAGACCCATCCCATGAGCACCAAGGCCCTCTACGTCCTGCCCGGCGGCGGCTACGACAAGGTCCAGGTCGGCACCTGCGAAACCGCCGCGCCCGCAGCCTGCGAGATCACCGTGCGCCTGCATGCCAGCTCCCTCAACTACCACGACTTCGCCGTGGTCAGTGGCATGTGGGGGCCGAGCGAGCGGCGCATCCCGATGGCCGACGGCGCTGGTGAAGTGATCGCGGTGGGGGCCGGGGTCAGTGAGTTCCAGGTTGGCGATGCCGTGGTCAGCACGTTCTTCCCCGACTGGCTCGGCGGCCAGGCCCAGGTCGAGGGCTTCGCCAGCGTGCCGGGGGATGGCATCGACGGCTACGCCCGCGAACAGGTGACCGCCCGGGCTACCTCCTTCACCCTTGCGCCCAAAGGCTACAGCCATGCCGAGTCGGCGACGCTGACCACCGCCGGCCTCACCGCCTGGCGCGCGTTGATGAGCGACGACCACCTCAAGCCCGGTGACAGCGTGCTGGTGCAGGGCACCGGTGGCGTTTCGATCTTCGCCCTGCAGTTCGCCAAGCTGGCCGGCGCCACGGTGATTGCCACCTCGTCCAGCGATGCCAAGCTCGAGCGCCTCAAGGCACTGGGCGCGGATCACCTGATCAACTACAAGGCCACGCCTGCCTGGGGCGAAAAGGTCCGTGAACTCACCGGCGGCCGTGGCGTGGACCATGTGATCGAAGTCGGCGGCCCGGCCACCCTGGAGCAGTCGATGATCGCGGCGCGTATCGGTGGCCACGTGTCATTGATCGGCATTCTCACCGGCGTGGCCGGGCAGTTGCCGTTGGTGCAGGCGCTGGTGCGGCAGATCCGCCTGCAGGGCGTGCTGGTGGGCAGCCGCGCCCAGCAGCAGGCGATGGTTCGCGCCATCGACGCCAACGGCCTGCGGCCGGTGGTGGACAAGCATTTCGAACTGGAGCAGATGGTCGAGGCGTTCCGGTACCAGGAGAGCAACCGGCATTTCGGCAAGATCTGCCTGACCTGGTGAAGGTCTGTGCAAGGACCTGTGAAGAGACGGTGCGCTGTTTGGTGGGGGACCCAGTCAGGTATGGGACAGCAATGGAAACATCAGCGTCTGCCCATCGACACTGGTGGATGCCGCGCCCCAGACGAACAGCGCATCATCGTTATCCACAACTCGGGACGCGAAGCCATCGCTATGTAGCGGTGCAAACCCCAACACAACCTCCCGGGTCGTTGCCGTGACCAGTTCAGCCAGCACATCGGCCAGCACCAGTTCGCGTTCGCAGAACACATCCACCAGCACCATCCGCTCGCCATCATGTTCGATCACCACATAGGCCTCGTGCACTGAGGAATGCAACGCCGCCTCCCGGTATGGCCCATCGCAATAGAACATCGTCAGCGGCACATTCGGCACCAGGCTCAATCGTGCCTGTGGACAACTCTTTTCCAGAGCATCAATGAAGCGTTGACGTTGTTCGCCATCGTCCATGTTCACCGGGTGGAAGGTCGTGGCCCGTGGCTGCGCAGCCCAGGGTTGGTAGTACTCGTGTTCGACCACTCGGCGAAAACCGAACTTGGGATAGAGATCGACTACGGTGCTGTTGGCGAACAGGTACAGCAGGTCGCATTGGCCTGCCCAGCGCTCCACCAGCACTTCCATCAGATAACGGCTGTAGCCACGGCCTCGTGCTTCGGGCGCAGTCATCACCGTGCCGATCTGAACGCAGCGCAGATGTTGGCCACCGAGGGTGAAGTCGAGCAGGTTGGCCGAGGCGTTGGCCAGCATCTTCTCGTCGCGAACCAGTGAGCACGGCTGGTTGTCGGCTTGCCAGAAGCCGGCCTGGTACCAGGCTTCGAAGTCGAAGCCATAGGTCTGGTGGGTGAGGGCGTTGAGTTCGGCGCGCAGATGCGGGTTGTCGCGGTAGCGCTCGACCTGCACGAGCGCGGGGTCGTTGAGGATGATGGCCATGGCGTCCATACCTGTCCGTGAAGTGAAGGTGAACGTTAACCGTAGCGTGGATGAAAAGTTGTAAGGGTTTGTACCCCCCCTTAGGTGCCTGGCGTCAGTCCGGCACCAGTCGATCCCGGCTGTTGGACAGATGCAGGCACATGGCTGCCCGCGCCGCGTCCGGGTCTTGCCGGCGGATGGCATTGAGGATCGCCTCGTGTTCCAGGTTCGCCAGGTACGCGTGCCTGGCCAGCCTGGCTCCGGCACGCTCGGCCTGGGCGATACGATTGCGGGGGATCAGCGCCTTACCCAGGTGCGCCATCATCTCGCCGAAATACAGGTTCCCGGTGGCCTCGGCGATCAGCAGGTGAAAGCGCCGGTCGGCTTCGATGCAGCTGTCGCCGGCGGCGGCCAGGTCCTGGTAGTCGTCCAGTGCCTGGCGCATCTGCGCCAGCTGGCGCTCGTCGCGGCGCAGGGCGGCGAGGGCGACAGCCTGGCCCTCCAGGCCGAGGCGCAACTCCAGCAGGTCGCGCACGCTGGCCGCGCTTTCCGGGGCCACCCGCAGCCCGGACTGGGCCTGGCGTTCGATGACGAAGGTGCCGATACCGTGGCGTGTTTCCACCAGGCCCGAGGCCTGGAGTTTCGACAGCGCCTCGCGGACCACGGTGCGGCTGATGGCGTGATCGCGCACCAGGGTATTTTCCGAGGGAAGCCGGTCACCTGGTGCGTAGGTACCGAGGAGGATCTGCTGGGTCAGGCGGGAGACCAGGTCGTGGGCGCGGGACATCAGAGGTTCTCAGGTGATGTGGGCTTGCCTGGCGATTTTGCCATGGAGGCTGCACGAACACTGTCAATCTACTTGTCTGACAAGTCGCGTGCAAAGATTTTTTTGATCTGGAAATTGGCTGCTTGTTGCCAGCGTCAGAGTCCTGGTTTGTGAGTTTTTTGTCGATTTTATCTAGTAAATAGCTTGTATTTTGCGATTTATGAGAAAAATTGCCGTTGTCGTACAACTTCCTCGGGAATATGCTTCTTCGCACCTGGAGGTCAGACAACTCTCTGCCCTTCACCAGTCCCCAATAAAAACAATGAGTGGGAGCCCCCATGAACGACACCCCAGATCCGTCTGCGCACGCGCTCACCAGCGCCGTGGCCAAGGTCAAGCGCCATGTCCTGCCACTGTTCGTCATCATGTTCATCGTCAACTACCTCGACCGCGTCAATATCGGCTTTGTCCGCCCGCACCTGGAGAGCGACCTGGGCATCAGCGCGGCGGCGTATGGCTTCGGCGCCGGCCTGTTCTTCATCGGCTATGCCCTGTTCGAAGTACCGTCGAACATGCTCCTGCAGCGGGTCGGCGCGCGCCTGTGGCTGACCCGTATCATGTTCACCTGGGGGCTGGTGGCCACCGCCATGGCCTTCGTGCAGACCGAAACCCAGTTCTACGTGCTGCGTTTTCTGCTCGGAGTCGCCGAGGCCGGCTTCTTCCCCGGGGTTATCTACTACTTCACCCGCTGGCTGCCGGCCGCCGAGCGTGGCAAGGCCATCGCCATCTTCCTCAGCGGTTCGGCCTTCGCCTCGCTGATCTCCGGGCCTTTGGCCGGGGCGCTGATGCAGATCCAGGGCATGGGCCTGCACGGCTGGCAATGGATGCTGTTCATCGAGGGCATGGCCTCGGTGATGCTGTGCTTCTTCGTGTTCTTCTGGCTCGACTCCAAACCCCACGACGCCAAGTGGCTGAGCCGCGAAGAGCAAGACGCGCTGGTGGCCGCCATCGACCTGGAGCAGCGCGAACGCGAGGCCGGCGGCGTGGCCAAGGTCTCGGCCTGGCGCCTGCTCAAGGACCGGCAGATTGTGCTGTTCTGCCTGATCTACTTCTGCATCCAGCTGACCATCTACGCTGCCACTTTCTGGCTGCCGAGCATCATCAAGCGCATGGGCGAGATGAGCGATCTGCAGGTCGGATTCTTCAACTCGATTCCCTGGTTGATCTCGATCATCGCCATGTATGCCTTCGCCGCCTGCGCCAAGCGCTGGCGGTTCCAGCAGGCCTGGGTCGCCGCGGCATTGCTGGTGGCCGCCTGCGGCATGTTCATGTCCACCACCGGCGGGCCGGTGTTCGCTTTCGTCGCGGTGTGCTTCGCCGCCATCGGTTTCAAGTCCGCGTCGTCGCTGTTCTGGCCGATCCCCCAGGGCTACCTGGATGCACGCATCGCCGCGGCGGTGATCGCCCTGATCAACTCGGTGGGCAACCTCGGCGGCTTCGTCGCGCCGACCACCTTCGGTTTGCTCGAGCAACAGACCGGATCGATCCAGGGCGGCCTGTACGGCCTGGCGGTGACCTCGGTGCTGGCCGCCATCGCGGTGTTCTTCGTACGCATGCGCCCCAAGGGCGTGGCTTCCCCTGACCTCAAGGCCGCTTCGGCCAGCTGACCCCGAGAGAGATTTCATGAACATGCAGACAACCCCGCAGGCTCTCCTCGCCACGCCAGTGGTCACCGAGCTGCGCGTGATCCCGGTGGCCGGACACGACAGCATGCTGCTCAACCTCAGTGGCGCCCATGGCCCGTTCTTCACCCGCAACGTCGTGGTATTGCGCGACAGTGCCGGCAACACCGGCCTGGGCGAGGTGCCCGGCGGCGAGAAGATTCGCCAGACCCTCGAGGACGCCCGCGCCCTGGTGGTCGGCCAGCCCATCGGGCACCACCAGCGCGTGCTCAACGCCATGCGCCAGGCTTTTGCCAACCGTGATGCGGGTGGGCGCGGGTTGCAGACCTTCGACCTGCGCATCACCGTGCACGCCGTCACTGCCATCGAGTCGGCCCTGCTCGACCTGCTCGGACAGTACCTGGGCGTGCCCATGGCCGCGCTGTTGGGCGAGGGCCAACAGCGCGAGGCGGTCAAGATGCTGGGGTACCTGTTCTACATCGGTGATCGTCGTCGCACCGACCTTGCATATCGCAACGAGGCCGATGCCGACGACAACTGGTTCCGGCTGCGCCATGAGCAGGCTCTGACCCCGGAAGCAGTGGTGCGCCTGGCCGAGGCGGCCCAGGCCCGCTATGGTTTCAACGACTTCAAGCTCAAGGGCGGCGTGCTGCGCGGCGAGGAGGAGATGGAGGCGGTCACGGCGCTGGCCGAGCGCTTCCCCGAGGCACGCATCACCCTCGACCCCAATGGCGCCTGGTCACTCAAGGAGGCCATCGCCTTGTGCCGCGACATGCACGCCGTGCTGGCCTATGCCGAAGACCCTTGCGGAGCCGAGAACGGCTATTCCGGGCGTGAGGTCATGGCTGAGTTCCGTCGTGCCACCGGGCTGCCCACCGCCACCAACATGATCGCCACCGACTGGCGGCAGATGGGCCATGCGATCCAGTCACAGGCGGTGGACATCCCTTTGGCCGACCCGCATTTCTGGACCTTGCAGGGATCGGTTCGGGTGGCGCAGATGTGCCATGACTGGGGGCTGATCTGGGGCTCGCACTCGAACAATCACTTCGATATCTCGCTGGCGATGTTCACCCAGGTGGCGGCGGCCGCGCCCGGCGAGATCACCGCGATCGACACCCACTGGATCTGGCAGGACGGCCAGCGCCTGACCCGCGAACCGCTGCGCATCGTTGATGGTCATGTGCGCGTGCCGCAGCGTCCAGGGCTCGGAGTCGAGCTGGACGAGGACCAGTTGGCCCAGGCCCATGAGTGCTATCGCAACATGGGGCTGGGGGCTCGGGATGACAGCGTGGCCATGCAGTATCTGATCCCGGGGTGGGCTTTCGATAACAAGCGGCCTTGCCTGGTGCGCTGATCAAGCACTTACCGGCAAACATTTCCTGCTGCCACCGGCGTTGCCGGTCGGGCGTAGGCAGACGCCTGTGCAGCACCGCCCCGGCCAGCCGGGGCTTTTTTCGTTTACGCCGCCGTTGCGTACACCACCACCGCCGCCCGCAACTTGCGCCCGCCGAACAGGCTCATGCGCTGGAACTCCTGGTGGCTGACCGGCAGGTGCTGGCAGTCCAGAGCCTGTCGGTGACGAGCGTGGTCGGTGTCGGGGTCGTGCAGGTAGACGAAGTCGTCGTCGCAGGCGGTGACCAGCACCCAATGTGGCGCCTTGCTGCCGGTCAGCCGGTAGTTGCTGATCAGCACCAGCGCCAGGCCGCCTTCGGCCAGTATCCGGCGCAGGTCGGGGGCCTGCCGGGCGATCACCACGTTGCTGTCCTGCAATTCGGCGCAGAAGTCCTCATGAACCAGGCGCATGACCTCCTTCTTGCCGGGCTGGCGCACGCCATCGAGAAACAGCGGCCCTTCGGTGTTGAGCAGCAGGCGCACGCGAAAGCCCCGACGCCATGCGGCCAGTGCCAGCCCGTGGGGGCTGCAGCCGCCGTGGCCGGAGGTCATGAACACGGTGGTTGCTTCGCGCCACAGGCGCAGTTCCTCGCGGCGGCTTGGCGGGCGCTGCGATCGCAGCGCGGCCATGGCCATCAGCAGGCAGGCCGGGCCGCAGGTGAAGTCGGTGGTCTGGGCGTAGTAGGGGACCGGTCGCGTTTCGTCCGTCGGGTGCTGAAGGATGCGCTTTTCGTAGCGCAGGGCGCTGGTGTGGTCTTGGTAATAGTCGTCGACCTGGGCGAAGCGTCGGTAGCCATGGCGTTCGTACAGGGCGATGGCCTTGGGGTTGTCGGTGCGCACCTCAAGACGCAGGTAGGCGCGCTCGTGTTCCAGGGCGCAGCGTTCGGCCTGTTCCAGCAGGCGCGCGCCAAGGCCATGGCCACGCGCCTGTTCGGCAATGGCGATGGAATACAGCCGGGCCAGCGAGGTGCCGCGGTGGAACAGCAGCAACGCATAGCCCATCAGCTGGCCGTCGCGTTGCGCCACCAGCAGGCTGGCGTTGGCGTGGGACAGCATCCAGCGGAAGCTGCGCGGGGTCAGCCGGTCGAGGGTAAAGCACTGATTCTCCAGCGCCAGCAGGGCCGGCAGGTCGTCAACAGTTGCCAGGCGAAATTCGATGTGCATAGGGCCGCCGTAAAAGTTGCGTAATGAAACGGGACATCCGAAAAACTTCGTGCTTAATAGAAACCGTGTCTACCCAACACAGGGCTTCAACAATGTCATCGTTTCAGGAACCCTTGCCTGGCTGGCCCGGGAAAAGTTCACACTCAAGTACGGCTGGTGTTATTTATCCTCTGACCCTGGATAACAAGTCAAGTCAGCTGGTAATCATCGTGGAGCGGCGTGAAGACTGGGCTTCTTACCTGCCCAGCGAAGACGTCGTGACGGCCCAGGAGTACTTGGAAGAACCGCGCGAGGCTGACAGCGGCAAGCGTGTACAAGTGATTAACCTATGCCGTAATTACAAGTATCTAGGTCACGGTTATTATTGCTCGTTGTTGGCCGAGGCGCGCGGGCATAAAGTTATTCCCTCGGTCAGAAGTATCAGTGAGTTGACCCGAAAGTCGTTATACGGATTGGCCCTCGACGACATGGCGCGCAGCCTCGAGAGTGCCTTGGCCAATCACCCCTACGGAGAAACCGAAGGGTTCACCCTGACCCTGTATTTCGGCCGTACCGATCTGGAACCGCTGCAGGACATCGCCCGCCAGCTGTTCGAAAGTTTCCCGTGTCCGATCCTGCTGGTGGAGTTCCGCAAGACCAGTACCTGGCATATCGCCGGGGTCAAGGCTGGTGCGCTGCACAAGTTGCGTGAAGACCAGCAGGACCCGTTTGCCAACGCTCTGGATGGCTTCAGCCGCAGGATCTGGCGCCAGCCACGCTCGCGGCGGGTGGCGCGCTACGACCTGGCGATCCTCCATGACCCTGACGAAGCGTTGCCGCCTTCCAACCCCAAGGCACTGGAACACTTCATCCGCGCCGGGCGCCAGTTGGGGGTCGACGTCGAGCTGATCGGCAAGAAGGACTACGCACGCCTGGCCGAATACGACGCGTTGCTGATCCGCGAGACCACCAGCGTCGACAACCACACCTACCGCTTCGCCAAGAAGGCCGAGAGCGAAGGGCTGGTGGTAATGGACGACCCGGCATCGATCCTGCGCTGCACCAACAAGGTCTACCTGACCGACCTGTTGCGCAGCCATCGCCTGGCCATGCCGGCCAGCGAGATCCTCTACCGCGACAACCCTCAGGCCCTGGAAGGCATCGGCGAGCGGCTGGGCTTTCCGCTGGTGCTGAAGATTCCCGACGGCTGTTTCTCCCGAGGCGTGATCAAGGTCAAGGACCCCGGTGAACTCCAGGCCGCCACCGCCGAACTGTTCGAGCATTCGGTACTGCTGCTCGCCCAGGAATACCTCTACACCGAGTACGACTGGCGTATCGGCGTGCTCAACCGCAAGCCGATTTTTGCCTGCCAGTACTTCATGTCCAAGGGCCACTGGCAGATCTTCAACCACCAGGCTCAGCGCGACGAGGTCAACGGCGAGTGCCGCACCCTGGCCGTGCACGAGGCGCCGCGGGCGGTGGTGGACTTGGCGGTGAAGGCAGCCAACCTGATCGGCGATGGCCTGTACGGCGTCGACCTCAAGCAGGTCGATGACCGGGTGGTGGTGATCGAGGTCAACGACAACCCCAACCTCGACGCCGGCATAGAGGACGCCTACCTGCACGACGACCTCTACACCCTGGTGCTTGAGGAGTTCATCCGCCGTCTGGAGCAGAAACGCCGGGGGCAAGCCTGGTAACGAGGTGCTGGCATGATCGAAAGCTACAGCCTGACCCATGGCCAGTTGCGCAAGCGCAAGGGGCTCGACTGCGAGGTGCTGCTGTTCGTTGAACCGGACAGCGCCGAGCGTGAACTGTTGCAGGCGTGGTTCCACCTGGACGCCCATGCCCTGGCTTCGGCACTCGACCCGGACGAGGTGTCGCGCCTCGAACTGCACCGCGATGGCCTGTTCCTGATCTGGAAACGCCCGGAGAGCTACACCGGGGGCGACAGTTTCGCCTTCCAGGTGTCTTCGTTTGGCATGCTGATGGTCGACGGCCACCTGGTGCTGATCGCCCCGGACGCCTCCCTGCTCGACGGCCTCGGGCAGCGCCATGCGCTGCACGATCCGATGGATGTGCTGCTGGCCATCCTGCTGGATAACCTGCATCACTACCTGGGGCACCTGAAAGTGATCAAGATGGTCGCCCGCGAACTGCAGCAGCGCTTCGAGCAATCGCTGGAGAACCATCACCTGATGCAGATGTTCAACCTCAGCGAGAGCCTGATCCACTACATCAACGCCATCCACAGCAATGGCGCGGTGCTCTCGCGCTTGCGCGCCCATGGCGAGAAGCGCCATTTCAACCCTGAGGTGCTGGCGCTGATCGACGACCTGGTCATCGAGAACAACCAGTGCCACAAGCAGGCCGAGATCTACTCGACGGTGTTCGCCGGCTTGATGGACGCTCGCGGCAACCTTGCCAACAACGCGATGAACGAAACCCTGCGCAAGCTGACCCTGATCAACGTGGTGTTCCTGCCACTGAACCTGATCGCCAGTATTGGCGGCATGTCCGAGTTCAGCATGATGACCGCGGGTGTGCCCTGGTGGCTGGCCTATGCCGTGCTGGTGCTGGCGATGCTGTTGCTGGGCGTGCTTATGGTGCTGGCGCTCAAGCGCCTGGCCCGGGGACGTCGTCCCATGGTGGTGCCTGCGCAACCCAAGCGTCCCGATGTGCGGCCGACCCCTTCTTTCCCTGGTATCGCCAATTGGAGAACGCCATGAGCAACCTGCAGATCGGCCTGATGATCGTCACGGTGGTCGTGGTGTTCGCGTTGGTGAACTTCTACCGGGATTACCTGCGTGACGGCGACTGACGCAATCAGGCATGTCCGGGGGCTTGACTGACGTGCATGGGCACGCGGTGTCGTGATCGAACAGTTGTCTGACGTTTTCGAGCATTTTGCTGGCGCCGCGCCCAGCTTAAAGTGAAGCCCGCATCCCCATGGTGCGTTGCCCCGGGCGCATGAGAAGGCCGTAACAGAGCGTGCGCAACGTACTCCGCCCTTAGCCGAGGAGACAGTTTCGCCTACGCCTGCCCGTCCCTTCCTTGTGTCAGTAAAAAGAGAACAAGACCAATGAACACCGTGGGAACTGATGGCAACCTTGCTCAAGGTTTCAAGCCACGTCACGTAACGATGCTGTCCATCGCCGGCATCATCGGCGCGGGACTTTTCGTCGGCTCCGGGCATGCCATCGCGGCTGCCGGGCCCGCCACCATTCTGTCCTATTTCGTGGCCGGTACCCTGGTGGTGCTGGTCATGCGCATGCTCGGCGAAATGGCCGTGGCCCACCCCGACACCGGCTCGTTCTCCACCTATGCCGACCAGGCCATCGGCCGTTGGGCCGGCTACACCATCGGCTGGCTGTATTGGTGGTTCTGGGTGCTGGTGATCCCCATCGAGGCGCTGGCTGCGGGGCATGTGCTCAACGCCTGGTTCCCCCAGATAGACAGCTGGATCTTCGCCCTGGCCTCGGTGCTGTTGCTGGCCTGCACCAACCTGTTCAGCGTGGCCAAGTACGGAGAGTTCGAATTCTGGTTCGCCATTCTCAAGGTCACCGCGATTCTCGGCTTCATCGGCCTGGGTTTTGCCGCACTGGCAGGCTGGTTGCCGGAGCGCGAGGTCAGCGGGTTGAGCACGCTGGTCGACGAGCATGGCGGCTTCGCCCCCAAGGGCTGGTCGGCGGTGGTCGGTGCCTTCATCACCGTGATGTTCAGTTTCATCGGCACCGAGGCGGTGACCATCGCCGCCTCCGAGTCCAGCGATCCGGCGCGAAACATCGCCAAGGCCACCCGTTCGGTGATCTGGCGCATCAGTACGTTCTATATCCTGTCAATCTTCGTGATCATCTCGGTGGTGCCCTGGAACGACCCGCAGCTGGCGGTGGTGGGCTCCTACCAGCGCGCGCTGGAAATCATGAATATCCCCAATGCCGCGCTGATGGTGGACTTTGTGGTGCTGATCGCGGTGACCAGTTGCATGAACTCGTCGATCTACATCGCCTCGCGGATGATGTACTCGCTGGCCAAGCGCGGCGATGCGCCGGCGCTGCTGAAGAACACTTCACGGGTTGGCGTGCCGCGTGCGGCGGTGTTCGGCAGCACCCTGATCGGCGCGGCCATCGCCATCCTCAACTACTTCGCGCCCAAGGGCGTGTTCGAGTTCCTGCTGGCCAGCTCCGGCGCTATCGCGCTGCTGGTGTACCTGGTAATCGCCATTTCGCAACTGCGCATGCGTGGGCGGCTGGAGCGCGAGAACGCTAACCTCAAGTTCCGCATGTGGTTGTTCCCCTGGCTGACCTGGGCGGTGATCCTGTTCATCGGCGGCGCACTGGCCGTGATGATGTTTACCGAGGAACACCGCGCCGAGGTCAGCGCGACCTTGAGCCTGGCGATCGTGATCTCGTTCCTCGGCATCATCACCACCCGAGGGCATGGGCGTCGGGCGGTGGCCGCGCGGTCGCCTGGCTGAACCTGACTCTGTAGCCTGCGCGGGTTCTGTGGGAGCGGGCTCCTAGGCCTGCTCCTTGCGCACTGTGAGCCATCTGGATCTTCATCGGCGTGATATATCCGTGCCATCATCTTTTGTCTTACACTCCTGCCATCAGCTCGCAAGGGAGTGCGCAACATGCTTCGCGGTTTCCGTCTGGCTTTGACCCTGGGTCTGTTGTACCTGCCACAGGCGTACGCCGGCGACCCTCCCGCCGACCCTTTGCTCGATGCACCCGTGGCGTCCAGCGCCGGGCAGAACCCCCGTGGTGTACTGCGGGCCCGCGACCAGGCCGTGTTGTCCAGTGAACTGGCTGGGCGCATCATCGAGATGCCCTATGCCGATGGCCAGGATTTCAAGCAGGGCAGCATCCTGGCGCGCTTCGATTGCAGCGCTTACCAAGCCCAGCTCAACGCTGCCCAGGCTGCCGTGCGTGCTGCCCGTGAAGAGCTCAACCACAACCGCCAACTGGCCGCGTTGAAGTCGGTCGGTCAGTTCGAGGTGTCGCTGGCCGAGGCCAAGCAGGCCCAGGCCCAGGCCGAGGCACAGGTGTACCAGGTGCAGGTCAGGCGCTGCGTGGTCAGCGCGCCGTTCGATGGCCGGGTGGTGCAGCGCCGGGCCCAGCCCCATGAAAGCGTCGCCAGTGGCTCGCCGCTGCTCGAGGTGGTGGACAACCGCTCGCTGGAAATCCACCTGCTGGTGCCCTCGCGGTGGCTGGGGCAGCTCAAGCAAGGCCAGCCGTTCGAGTTCGTTCCCGATGAAACCGGCAAGCCGCTGCAGGCACAGGTCAAGCGCGTCGGCGCCCGGATCGACGAGGGCAGCCAGACGTTGCTGCTGATCGGCGAACTGCCCCGTGACAGCCAGGGGCTGCTGGCCGGCATGAGCGGCACCGCCCACTTCGCCGCACAACCATGACGGCCGCCGCCACGGGTGTGGCCGAGCATGCCTTCGCACTGTTTCTCGGCCTGCAGCGCCAGGCCCGCCAGGCGGCTGGTCCCGAGCAACTGGCCTACAACATGGTCAACGATGGCCAGACACTGTTCGGTTTTCGCCATGCCGCCCTGCTGATCGCCGGCAAGGTTCGGGCACTGACCGGCATCAGTGTGGTCGAGGCCCATGCGCCGTTCGTGGCGTTTGTCGAACGTGCCGCTCACACGCTACAGGCTGCCGGCGTCGCGGCCCTGGCCGGGGCCGTGGATCCGACGATGCTGGACTCCCAGGCCCAGGCAGACTGGCGCTCGTTATCCGCCGCCCACGCATTCTGGCTGCCCTTGCTCGATCGCCAGGGCAAAGTGTTCGGCGGGCTGTGGCTGGCCCGCGACCAGGCGTTCAACCCCGCCGAGCAAGCCCTGCTCAATCAGTTGGGGGAGACTTACGCCCACGCCTGGCTGGCTTTGGGCCCGGCCAAACCCTGGCGATTGCGTTGGCCACGGCGGCGCCTGCTGGTGGCCTTGGGGTTGTCGTTGCTGGTGCTGCTGGTGCCGGTGCGCCAGTCGGTGCTGGCTCCGGCCGAGGTCGTGCCGCGGGCGGGGCGGGTGGTTGCCGCGCCGCTGGACGGTGTGATCGCTGAGTTCCTGGTCAAGCCCAATCAGACGGTCGCTGTCGGTGACCTGCTGGTGCGCTTCGACGCCACCACCCTCAAGGCCCAGGTCGATGTCGCCGAGCGCGCCCTCGGGGTCGCCGAGGCCGAGCTCAAGGCCAGCACCCAGCGTGCCTTCAGCGATGCCGAATCCAATGCCCGCCTCGACCTGCTGGCCGCCCGTGTGGAACAGAAACGCGCCGAACTCGACTACGCCCGCCAGCTCCTCGGCCGCAGCGAAATTCGCGCTGAGCGTGCGGGGATCGCGGTGTTCGCCGATGCCGAGCGCTGGACCGGCAAGCCCGTGCAGACCGGCGAGCGGCTGATGCAACTGGCCGATCCGCAGCAGGCCGAACTGCGCCTGGAACTGCCGGTGGGCGATGCCATCGCCTTGCAGCCTGGTGCCGAAGTGGCGTTGTTCCTCGACAGCGACCCGCTGCACCGCCATGGCGCCCGCCTGGAGCGCGCGGCCTACGAGGCCCAGGCCACCGCCGCCGGGCAACTGGCCTACCGGCTGGACGCCGGTTTCGACCAGGCTCCGCCGCGCATCGGCTTGCGCGGTACCGCCAAGGTGTATGGCGAGCGCGCACCGCTGGTCTACTACCTGCTGCGTCGCCCGCTGGCTGCGTTGCGTCAGGGGCTGGGGCTGTGACCCTGCCAGCGCTGCGCGCCGACCTGCAACTTTCGCCGGCGGCGGCCGGGCATGACGGCGCGCCGCAGTGGACCCTGGCCGACCCGCTGCGCGGGCGTTACTTCAAGCTGGGCGGTGGCGCCGTGCGGCTGCTGCAGCACTGGCGCCTGGGTGACCCGCAACGTGTGCTGGCTGCCGCCAATGCCGAGCCTGGCCTGGCAGTCGACGAGCAGGCATTGGAAGAGCTCTTGCTGTTTCTCGGCCAGCACGACCTGATCGGCGCCGAAGATGCCCGCCAGCGCGAAAGCTATGCGACCAAGGCCGCCGCCACCCGGCAGAGCCTGTGGACCCGTGTGCTGCACCAGTACCTGTTCTTCCGGATTCCGCTGTGGCGCCCGGATGCCTTCCTCAACCGCGCATGGCCGGTGCTTGAACGCCATGGCGGCTGGATCTTGCGCTACGCCCTGCCGTTGGTGCTGGCGTTGGGTGTGTTCCTGGTGATTCGCGACTGGTCGCGCTTCATCGCCACGTTCCCGCACCTGTTCAGCCTCGGCGGCATCCTCGCCTTTGGCGTGGCGCTGGGGTTCGCCAAGCTCTGCCATGAGTTCGGCCACGCCTTCATGGCCAAGCGAGCCGGGTGCCGAGTGCAGAGCATGGGCTTGGCGTTCATGGTGCTGTTGCCGATGTTCTACACCGATGTCAGTGATGCCTGGCGCGTCAGCGACCGCCGTGCGCGGCTGCTGATCGATGCCGGTGGGGTGTTCGCCGAGCTGCTGCTGGCGGTGCTGGCGCTGCTGGCCTGGTCGCTGCTGCCTGACGGCCCGGCGCGCACGGCGGCGTTCATGCTGGCCAGCGCCACCTGGATCACCACCTTGCTGGTCAACCTCAACCCCTTCATGCGTTTTGACGGCTACTTCCTGATCAGCGACCTGTGGCGGGTCGAGAACCTGCAGAACCGCGCCTTTGCCCTGTGTCGCTGGCGACTGCGCGAGGCGCTGTTCGGCTATGGCGAGCCGGCCCCGGAAGCCTGGTCGCCGACCATGCGCCGTCGTTTGCTGGTGTGGGGCTATGGCGCCTGGCTGTGGCGCGCGGTGCTGTTCTTCGGTATTGCCCTGGCGGTATATCACCTGTTCTTCAAGGTGCTGGGCATCTTCCTGATGCTGGTGGAGCTGGCCTGGTTCATCGGTTTGCCGGTGTACAAGGAGTTGCGGCAATGGTGGCTGCACCGTGGCCAGGCGGCGCCGGGCAAGACGCTGCGGGTGGCGGCCGCGCTGGCGTTGTTGCTGGCCGTGCTGGTGCTGCCCTGGCGTGGCGCGGTGGACGTGCCGGCGATGCTCGAGGCATCCCGCGTCAGCGCCCTGCATGCGCCGGTGGCGGCACGGGTGAAAAGCTTGCCGGTGGGCGAAGGGCAGGCGGTTCGCCAGGGCGAGCTGCTGG
The DNA here is from genome assembly GCF_026343815.1 of Pseudomonas sp. BJa3. Lineage (NCBI taxonomy): Bacteria > Pseudomonadati > Pseudomonadota > Gammaproteobacteria > Pseudomonadales > Pseudomonadaceae > Pseudomonas > Pseudomonas sp. BJa3. The sequence goes on from NZ_JAOXMC010000021.1 coordinate 80,600, forward strand.
TGGAACTGGAGTCGCCTGACCTGACGTCGCGCCAGTCCATCGTGCGCCGCGAGATCGATATCCTGCAGCTGCTATTGCGCCGCCAGGCCGGGCGCAGCGAGACGGCGGCGGACGCCGGCGTGCTCGAGCAGCAACTGGCCGAAGCCGTGGCCGAGTACCGCGGCCTGGCCGCCCAGCGTGAGCGCCTGCAACTGCGCGCGCCCCGCGACGGTGTGCTGCGTGACCTGCCGGCCGGCCTGGCAGCGGGGCAATGGGTCAGTCCGGCACAGACCTTGGGCCGGGTGGTCGAGCCGGGGCTGCGTTTGCGCGGCTACCTGGCCGAGGCCGACCTGTGGCGGGTGGCGGCCGGCAGCGAAGGGCGCTTCATCGCCGATGACCCGGCGCGCCCGGCATTGCCGGTGCGTGTGGAGCAGGTGGATGCCACTGGCGTTGTCGTGCTGGAGCTCGAAGCGCTGGCCTCCGACCGCCATGGCCCGATAGCCGTGCGGCGTGATGGCCAGCAGCGTGCGGAGCCGGTGCAGGCCCAGTACGGCGTGCGTTTGAGCCCGTTGGGCGAAGTGCCCGATGTGGCCCAGCCGCTGCGTGGGGTGGTGGTACTGGAGGGCGCGCGCGAGTCGTTGCTGGGGGCCGCCTGGCGACGGTTGGCGGCGTTGGGGGTTCGTGAGAGTGGGTTTTAGGCGGCCTTTCCCCTCCAGGGATCCGTCGTCTTCGCCAGGAACACCGTTCAAGAGAATGCCAACGCAAGGAGCCCGCATGACCGAGACCGCTCTGCCACTGTGTTCCCGCCTTACCTTGCCCACGAACCTGTCCGCGTTGCTGCAGGCCCTGACCCGGCTGGACACTCATGCCTGGCAGGCGCATTTCAACCGGGGCTACCACGAAGGTGATTGGAGCGGTGTGGCGCTGGTCGCCGCCGAGGACGCGCCGTTGCCGCTGGCCCCAGGCACAGGCGCGCCGTCAAGCCTGGCCTGGTGGCAAGGCGAGCCGGCCTGGCAGCAAGCCCTTGCACCCTTCCAGGCATCGCTGCGCGCCGCCCGCCTGCTTCGCCTGGGGGCGGGGGCGCGGATCCACGAGCACCGTGACCCTGACCTCGGGCGCCCAGGCGGCTGCCTGCGTTTGCATATACCGCTGCTGAGCCCCCCGGGCGTGGAGTTTCTTGTGGATGGCCTGCAAGTGCCGATGCGCCCAGGCGAGTGCTGGTTCATCGACCTGTCGCGCCCCCACCGGGTCAACAACCCCGGACCCGGTGAGCGTATCCACCTGGTACTCGACTGCGCGGCCGACCCTTGGCTGCTGGCGCTGATCGACGAAGGCCTGGCGCAGACGCCGGCATTGCAACCCGGCAGGGCCGGGCAGGCATTCGAACGGTTTCGCCAGCAGGTGAGTGAGGCGCCGGCATTGGCCGCGCAACTACAGGCGTTGGAGGATCCTCGGGCCTTCGTGGCCGAGGCGGTGCGCCTTGGTGCCGAGCTAGGGCTGGCGTTTTCCGAGGCAGAGGTCCTGGGCGCGATGCGCCGGGGCAAGCAGGCATGGAGCGATCAATGGCGAGTGTGAATACCCCGATGGATTTTCACGGCTGGCTGCCCATCCGCCTCTGGCAAGGCGACGCCGGATGGCGGGTGGACTGGTGCTGGTTCGGCGAACAGCGCCTGACCCGCCCGTTTTTCCGCGATGACGTCGACCAGGCGTTACGCCTGCCGTTCAACCAGGCTATGCGCCGCGACACCGATGTCTCGGCTTTGCTCGATTGGCACGCCCGTAGCCCGGGGCTGACGCCCTCGGCCTTGGTGTTTCACGCTTCACGCTGTGGTTCGACGCTGATCGCCCAATTGCTGGCCAGCCAAGCGCGAAATATCGTGCTGTCCGAGCCGCCGCCGTTGGACAACCTGTTGCGTGCCGCGCGCCAGGACCCGTCCGCCGCCGCCTGGCAGGCCGATGCATTGCGGGTGCTTTGCTCGGCCTACGGTCAGCGTCGTCGGGGCGACGAGCGCCAGTTGCTGATCAAGCTCGATGCCTGGAACATCTTCGACGCATCATTGCTGACGGCGCTGTATCCCGACGTGCCTCGGGTGTTTCTCTATCGTGACCCGCTGGAAATCGTCGTCTCGCAACTGCGTCAGGCGGGCATGCACCGGGTGCCGGGGCTACTCGGCGCTTCGGGCCTGGACAACTTGCTGTCCGCCCCCCAAGCCATGGACACGGTGGAATACACCTGCCGGATGATTGGCGAAATCCTCACGGCTGGCCTAGCGTTGTGCGAACGCCACGGTGCCATCGCGGTGAACTACAGCGAATTGCCCGACGCCGTCTGGGGACGCCTTGGGTCGCTGTTTGGCATCCAGCCAGGTGAAGTGGCGGACCTGCGAGCCGTCGCGGCCTTCGACGCCAAGCAGCCGGCCATGAACTTCAGCGCCGACAGCCAGCGCAAGCGCGAGGAGGCCGACGACGAAATACGGGCTGCGGTCATCCGTTGGGCCCAGGCGCCTTACAACGCGTTGGAATCCATACGGTTGCGAAACGTCTAGGAAATGGCGTCAAACTACCTCGAACGGGTGTTTGAGAAAAAAGTTGAAAAGACCCTGTTCGGGTAGTGGCTATTTGCCTTGCTCTTCGGCTACGCTGCTGCAGATTGTGTAGGACAATTCACTTGGATGTGCGCCCCTCACCATGGGGTAACCTTATGCAGGGAAGCCATACCCGATGTCCATTTCCGAGGTGAGCCTCCGTCCCATCGTGGACGTCGACCGGGCGTTCCTGCGCACCCTCTACGGCACCACTCGTGCCGCCGAAATGGCCCTGCTGCCGTGGCCCCAGGCCGCCATCGATGTGTTCCTCGACCAGCAGTTCCAAGCCCAGCACGACTATTACCAAGCCCAGTTCGCCGACGCCGACTTCTTCATCATCGAAGTGGCGGGCGAGCCCATTGGCCGCGTCTACCTGCACTGGACCGACAGCCACGTGCAGTTCATCGACATGGCCCTGCTGCCCGCCTGGTGCGGGCGCGGCATCGGCAGCCGGTTACTCGGGCAGTGGCTGGCACACGCCGATGCCGACGGCCTCAGCGCCGGCCTGCATGTCACCCCTCATAACCCGGCCTTGCGGCTTTACCAGCGCTGCGGGTTCGAGGTGGTCGGCGAGACCGGCCTGTCCCTGAAGATGCGCCGAGCGGCGCTCACCACTGCCATACGCGCCTGAAGGACCAGCCCCATGCATGCCATGCCCACGTTCGACGCACTGCAACAGGCCACCGGCAGCCACTTCCAGCTGTGGATCAGCGACGAACAGGCGCTCCAGGCGCAACTGCTGGCCGTGACCGAAGGACCGGCCATGTCGCCGCGTCACCAGCGTTATGCGGCGGAATTCGCCCTGCCGGCCGGCACCGAGCTGCCGCAGGCGGTGTTCCGCCTGTCGCCGCCAGGCGAGCAAGGTTGGCTGCTGTTGATGACCCCGGTGAGCCCCGATGACGATGGGCGCCCGGTGCTGGAAGCGATTTTTCACGTAGACCGGCCGCTCTGAGGGCGTCCGCCACACGCGTCATGTCCGGCGGGCCATGGGGCCCGTCTTCGCAGTGTTGTCATAGGAGAGCAGCAAATGAGTGAGCCGTTCCTCGGTCAGATCACCTTGTTCGCAGGCAACTTCGCCCCTCGGGGCTGGGCCTTCTGCCAAGGTCAGCTTCTGAGCATCGCCCAGAACACCGCGTTGTTCTCGATTCTCGGGACGACCTACGGTGGCAATGGCCAGACCACTTTCGCACTGCCTGACCTGCGTGGCCGGGCGCCTATCCAGCAAGGGACGGGGCCGGGGTTGCCGAATGTCGTGCTAGGGGAGGTGGCAGGTGCCCCAACGGCCAGCCTGACGTCACTGAACATGGCCTCGCAACCCGTGATCATCCCGGCCAGCACGGTGTCGGTCGCCATCCCCGCAGCGGAAGGCGATGCTGACCTGCCCGCACCTTCGACCAGTGGCGTGCTGGCCAAGCCCAAGGACACCACGGGCTCCGGTGCTGCGATCGACATCTATGCCTCGACCGCCAGCGACACGACGCTCAAACCGTTCAACCTCACCATTCCGGCCAGCACCGGTGCGACCACGGGGCAAAGCCAGCCCTTCTCGATCCGAAACCCCTACCTGGGTATCAACTTCATCATTGCAGTGGAAGGGCTGTTCCCGTCCCGCAACTGAGGCCGGATAGGCAACAAGCAGGGCTGCGGGGCGCACATCGGCGCCCCGTCGTCCGTTCAGGATTTTCCAACAAGGACAGGCCGTCCTCACCCGCAAGGGCGGCACGCACAACCAGCCCCAGGGCTGAGCGAGGGCATCATGGCATTCTGGAAACGCGGCAAGGACACCCACACACCCAACGTTTCCACGAGCCGCCCGAGCCTCATCCAGGCCCTGGAGCCGCGCATGATGTTCGACGCCTCGGTGGGCGTGGTCGCCGACCAGGGCGCCCAGGCGGTCGAAGCAGTCGCAGCCGCCAGCGTGGCCAAGGACACCAGCGCCGCGAGCGATGCGGCCAGCACCCGCGACAGCGCCACCCACGAGCCCGTCCACGAGGCGGCGCCCGCCACCGCGCCGGTCACGGCAGCTTCGGGCAACCACGAAGTAGTATTCGTCGACTCCGCCGTCAGCGACTACCAGAAGCTCATTGCCGGCCTGCCCGCCGGGGTCGAAGTGGTGGTGCTGGAGAACGGCAAGGATGGTTTCAAGCAGATCGCCGATTACCTCGATGGCCGCAACGACGTGACCTCGATCGATATCATCAGCCACGGTGACAAGGGCTATGTCTACCTGGCCGGCAACGCCATCTGGGCCAACCAGCTGGCCAGCCACGGCGCGGACCTTGCGCGTATTGGCAACAGCCTGGCGCCGGGCGGTGACATCCGGTTCTTTGCCTGCAACACCGGGGCCGGCAGCGACGGCCAGCTGTTCGTCAACGAGGTGGCGCGGCTCAGCGGTGCGGATGTAGGCGCTTCGTCCGACGCCACCGGTAACCGCGCCGGCGAGGACTGGGCGCTGGAGACCGTCTCCGGGGTGGTTGCCACGGACGTCGGCGTGCAGCGTGGCAACCTGTCGGCTTTCAACACTTCGCTTGCGACCATCACCGTCACCACCACCGATGCGTCGGCCATCACCAACGATGGCCAGGTGTCCCTGGCCGAGGCCATCCAGGCCGCGAACACCGACACCTCGGTGGACGGCTCGGCCGCAGGCAGCGGCAGCGACATCATCGTGTTCCACCAGAACCTGAAAGGGCAGACCATCCGCTGGTCCTCGGCCACGGCACTGGCGGTGACCAGCAACATCACTATCAACGGTGATGTCGACGGCGACGGCAAGGGCGACATCATCTTGAGCGGTGACGTCAACAACAACGGTACCCGCGATACCCTCGAAGCCTCGGGCCTGCAAAGCAACGGCGGGGGCGTGCTGACCGTGCGCAACCTGGATTTCCGCCATTTCTCCAGCAACATTGCTGGCGGCGCGATCCGCGCCAACGGCGGCTCGATCACCGTCGAGGACTCCAACTTCGAGAGCAACGCCGGCACGGTGATCAACTCGGCGACCACCGCAGGATCCACCGTGGTGGTGCGCAACACCACGATCCACGACAACAGCGCCAGCATTGTCGGCGGCACCGCCATGTCGACGCTCGTGCGCCTGGGCGGCGCCAACAACCACGTGCTGGAAAACGTCGCCATCTACAACAACACCGGCACCTACGGCGCCACCGGCACGGTGGCGGCCGGCTCGATCATCGTGCTGAGCAACAGCGGCGGCACGGTGCGCATCACCAACAGCACCATCGCCAACAACGTGTTCCTCAACACCAGTACCGGTAGCATCACCTCGGGCGGCCTCGGCTGGGTCAGCGGCCAGGCCGGCACGGTGACGGTGCAGAACAGCATTTTCACCGGCAATACCGTGAACGGCACCCAGCTCGATGCGGCCACCAATGGTGGCGTTGGCGGCGGCTACACCAGCACCACCAACTTGATCGGTACCGCGGTCAACTTCGTCAACACCGCCACCGGTGACTACCGCTTGGCCAGCACCGCCAGCAACGCCATCGACCAGGGCACCCTCGCCGGCGCACCGCTCACCGACCTGCGCGGCTTCGACCGGCCCCGTGGCGGTGGCGTTGATATCGGCGCCTACGAGGTGCTGTATTCGGCGCCGCCGGTGGTCGACCTGGACACCGGCACCGGCGGCAACGACAGCACGGTCAACTTCGCCGGCACGCCGGTGGCCATCGTGCCGAATATCAGCCTCACTCAGACCGACGGCGACACCCAGGTCAGCGGCGCGACCTTGACCCTCGGTGGCGTGCTCGACGGCGGCAACGAAACCCTGTCGCTCAGCGCCGGGCAGATCGCCACCGCGGCCAGCTACGGCATCACCATCAGCGGCTCCGGCACCACGGTGCTGTCGCTCAGCGGTGTGGCCACCCTGGCCCAGTACCGCTCGATCCTCGCCGTGGTGGCCTACGGCAACAGCACCGGGGCATACACCAGCGGCACCCGCAGCGTGACGGTCAGCGTCAATGACGACATGGGCAGCACCACCCGCACCGCTTCGGTGGTGGTCCAGCCACTCAACGCCGCGCCGGTGATCGCCAACCTCAACGGCGACAGCCAGACCTTCACCCAAGGCGCTGGCTCGGTGCTGCTCGACAGCGGCGGCAATGCCACCGTTACCGACAGCGACTCGGCCGACTTCTCCGGCGGCAACCTGACCGTGGCGGTGAGCGCCAACGGCGTAGCCGGCGAAGATGTGCTGGGCATTCGCAACCAGGGCAATGGCGTCGGGCAGATCGGCGTCAGCGGCAACACGGTCAGCTACGGTGGCGTGGCCATCGGCACCTACACCGGAGGCACGGGGGGCGCAAACCTGGTGCTGACATTCAACGGCAATGCCACGGCGGCGGCGGTCCAGGCGGTGGTGCGCAACCTCACCTACGACAACAGCAATGCCGCCAACAGCATCGGCCAGGCCACCCGTACCCTGTCGGTCACCATCAACGATGGCGACGGTGCCACTTCCAGCGCGGCGTCGGTCACGGTGGCCATACACGAGACGGTTCCGCCAACCGCCACCATCAGCCTCAGCGACACGGCCCTGAAAGTGGGTGAGACGGCGACGGTGACCATCACCTTCAGCGAGGTGGTGAGCGGCTTCACCAATGCCGACCTGACGGTGACCAACGGCACCCTGAGCGCGGTGGCCAGCAGCGATGGCGGCAAGACCTGGACCGCCACCTTCACCCCGACCAGCAACATCACCAGCGCCAGCAACGTCATCACCCTGAACAACGCCGGCGTCACCGACCTGGCCGGCAACGCTGGTGCTGGCACCACCAGTTCGGCCAACTACAGCATCGACACCCAGCGCCCGACGGCGACCATCGTGGTGGCCGACAGCAACCTGAGCATCGGTGAAACGTCGCAGGTGACCATCACGTTCAGCGAGGCCGTGACCGGCTTCACCAATGCTGACCTGACGGTGGCCAACGGCACCCTGAGCGCCGTGTCCAGCAGTGATGGCGGGATCACCTGGACCGCGACGCTAACCCCGAACAGCGCCATCAGCGACGCGACCAACCTCATTACCCTGGACAACACCGGGGTGAGCGATGCCGCTGGCAACGCCGGCAGCGGCACCACCAACTCGAACAACTATGCCATCGACACCCAGCGCCCGACGGCGACCATCGTGGTGGCCGACAGCAGCCTGAGCATCGGTGAAACGTCGCAGGTGACCATCACCTTCAGCGAGGCCGTGACCGGTTTCACCAATGCCGACCTGACGGTGGCCAACGGCACCCTGAGCGCTGTCTCCAGCAGCGACGGCGGGATCACCTGGACCGCGACGTTCACTCCGAGCAGCGCCATCAGCGACGCGACCAACCTCATCACCCTGGACAACACCGGGGTGAGCGATGCCGCCGGCAACGCCGGCAGCGGCACCACCAACTCGAACAACTATGCCATCGACACCGTGCGCCCGACCGCGACCATCGTGGTGGCCAACCCCACCCTGGCCATCGGCCAGACGTCGCTGGTGACCTTCACCTTCAGCGAGGCAGTAGTTGGCTTCAGCAATGCCGACGTGACCGTGGCCAACGGCAATTTGAGCGCGGTGTCCAGCAGCGACGGCGGGATCACCTGGACGGCCACCTTCACCCCGTCGAGCAATATCACCGACACCAGCAACCTCATCACCCTGGATAACAGCGGGGTGGCCGACCTGGCCGGCAACGCCGGTAGCGGCAGCACCGACTCGAACAACTACACCATCGACACCCAGCGGCCGACGGCCACCATCGTGGTCGCCGACAACAATCTCACCGTCGGCGAGACCACCACGGTGACCATTACCTTCAGCGAGGCGGTCACTGGCTTCACCCTGGCCGATCTGACGGCGCCGAATGGCAACTTGAGCGGGCTTTCCAGCAGTGACGGCGGCATCACCTGGACGGCGACCTTCACCCCTTCGGTGAACGTGCAGGACGCCACCAACGTGATCGCCCTGAGCAACAGCGGGGTGGCCGACCTGGCCGGCAACGCCGGCAGCGGTACCACCAACTCCAACAACTACGGCGTCAGCACCTTGCAACCCACGGCCACTGTGGTGGTAAGCGATGCGGCGCTGCGTATCGGTGAAACCTCGCTGGTGACCATCACGTTCAGCGAGGCGGTGAGCGGTTTCACCAATGCCGACCTGACGGTGGCCAATGGCACCCTGAGCGCGGTGTCCAGCGCCGACGGCGGCATCACCTGGACCGCCACCTTCACGCCAACCAGCAATATCCAGGATGCGAGCAACCTGATCACCCTAGATAACAGTGGCGTGGTCGGGACGAGCAGCGGTAACGCCGGCTCCGGCACCACCGACTCGAACAACTACGCCATCGACACCCAGCGTCCGACCGCAACCATCGTGGTGGCCGACAGCAGCCTCGCGATTGGCGAGACGTCGCTGGTGACCATCACCTTCAGCGAGGCGGTTAGCGGCTTCACCACCGCCGACCTGACCGTGGCCAACGGCACCCTGAGCGGACTGAGCAGCAACGACGGCGGTATCACCTGGACTGCGACCCTGACGCCGACCGCCGGCATTACCGACACCTCCAACCTGATCACCCTGGACAACAGCGGGGTGACGGACACCGCTGGCAACGCCGGTTCCGGCAGCACCGACTCGAACAACTACGCCATCGACAGCCAGCGCCCGACCGCCACCATCGTCATGGCCGACAGCGATCTGCGTGTCGGTGAAACCTCGTTGGTGACCATCACGTTCAGCGAGGCGGTAACCGGCTTCAGCAACGCCGACCTGACCGTGGCCAACGGCACCTTGAGCGCGCTCTCCAGCGCCGACGGCGGTATCACCTGGACCGCCATCTTCACGCCAAGCACCGGTGTGCAGGACGGCACCAACCTGATCGTACTGAACAACACCGGCTACACCGACCTGGCCGGCAACAGCGGAGTCGGCACTACCTCATCGGCCAACTACACGGTCAACACCGTCGTCCCCACCGCCACTGTCGTGGTTGCCGACACGGCCCTGCGCACGGGCGAGTCGAGCCTGGTGACGATCACCTTCAGCGAGGCGGTCAGTGGCTTCACCCTGGCCGACCTGACGGTGGCCAATGGCACCCTCAGCGGGTTGAGCAGCAGCGACGGCGGCATCACCTGGACCGCGACCCTGACACCTGGCAGTCAGGTTGAGGACACCAGTAACCTGATCACCCTGGACAACAGCGGTGTGGTCGGGGTGTCTTCCGGCAACGCCGGGGTGGGCAGTACCGACTCCAACAACTATGTCATCGATACCCGCGTTCCCAGCGTGACCAGCGTCGGTGGCCCGGCGGGGGTTTCCTACAACGCCGGCGACTCGCTGGTGTTCGTGGTCAACACCAGCGAAGCGGTCCAGGTCACGGGGGCGCCGCGCCTGGCTCTGGATATCGGCGGGCACGCGGTGTTTGCCGAACTGGTGGCGGGCGCCGGCACCTCGACCCTGGTGTTCCAGTACGTCGTCCAGGCCGGTGACAACGACGCTGACGGCATCACCGTGACTGGCCTTGCCGCCAATGGCGCGACCCTTGTCGACGCCGCGGGCAACGCCATGGACCTGACCCTGAATGGCGTGGCCGATACCCACCAGGTGTTGGTCGATACCCAGGCGCCGAGCGCGGTCGGCATCGTCACCCTCGACCCGTCGCCGAGCAACGCCCAGAGCGTGCGCTTCACCGTGACCTTCAACGAGCAGGTCAATGGCGTCGACCTCAGCGATTTCAGCCTGGTCGGCACCGGCTCGGCCGGCGGTGCGCTCAGCGGCCTGCAAGCGCTGGGCGGGGGAGTCTATGTGATCACCGTCAGTGGCGTGCACGGCACCGGCACCCTGGGCCTGAACCTCAATGGCAGTGCCACGGGTATCACTGATGTGGCCGGTAACGCACTGGTCGGTGGCCTGACCGGCGCCACATACAACATCGACCGCGACGCCCCCACGGTGAGCAGTGTCGGCGTGCCGGTCGGCGTCCCCTATAACACGGGCGATGTGCTCACCTTCGTGGTCAACACCAGCGAAGCGGTGCTGGTCGACGGTGTGCCGCGGCTTGCCCTGGATGTCGGCGGGCGCACGGTTTACGCCGATTTCGTGGCCGGTTCAGGCACGCCGACGCTGGTGTTCCAGTACCAGATCCAGGCCGGCGACAACGATGCCGACGGCATCCAGGTGCTCGGCCTGTCGGCCAATGGCGCGAGTCTGCACGATGCGGCCGGCAACCAACTGACACCGGGGCTGAACAATATTGGCGATACCCATGGGGTCATCGTCGACGGCACGCCACCCAGCGTGGTCTCGATCGTGGCGAATCCGTCGCCGACGCCGGGCAGCCAGTCCTTTATCGTGACCTTCAGCGAGGATGTCAGCGGTGTGGACTTGGGCGACTTCGAACTGCTGACCAGCGGCAACGCCAGCGGCACGCTGCAGTCGCTGGTACGCCTCGACGGTCATACCTGGCAGGTCAATGTCGCAGGGGTAGCGGGTAGTGGTGGCCTGGCCCTTGGGCTCAAGGCCAGTGGCACCGGCATTCGCGATGGTGCAGGCAACGACCTGGTCGGCGGCTTCGCCGGCCAACGCGTGACATTGCAGTCTACCGACGGTGATCCGGAATTCCGCGCCTATCCACCGGCGCGCCCGGGCCAGGCCAGCCCAGGCACGCCAGTGGTGATAGCACCGTTGCCGGCAACGGCACCGTTCCAGTCGCCGCTGCTGCCACTGCCGTTGTTCGAAGTGCCGACAGTGGGCGGCGGTCTGCCGACCTTGGGCAATCTGTTCATCCAGAACGGTGCGCTGGCGCCCAGCTACCTGGCCCAGGTATTCGCCGGCCAGCACGCCGACAGCGCTATCGGCAACGGTTCGGGGGCCGGTTTCCTCGGCTTTGGTGGCGGTGACGCCAATGTCTTCGGGGCCAGCAGCCTGGCCAACATCTTCGACAAGACGCTGCCGGATGACGGTGGCCAGTATGAACTGAGCGGTGGCAAGCCATTCCGCCAGGGGGCAGAGGCGGGGGCGGGCAAGGGCCTGACCGGGGCACCGACCCTCGGGCAGCAGTTGCAGGCCTTCCGGGAGGGGGAGCAACACCAGGCCAGGCAACTGGCGCAGGCGTTGGGGCAGGTCGAGGTACCCGTGCCGCAGGCCTGAGCCTGCGCACGCGAGCAATCCAATTAGAAGAAAAGCAGTGCCGTACCAAGGGGGCGGACAGGGATGAGCAGAGCATCGAGGATTTTTGCGGTAAGCGTACTGGCACTGGCGGTAACAGGGTGCGCGGTCAAGACCCAGCCCATCGACCGCAGCGTCAGCGAGCAGCGGGCGCGGGCTGACCTTGCCAGCATGTTCAAGGGCCAGGAGGCCTTGCACGGGCCGCTGACCCTGCACCAGGCCATGGCCCGTGCGGTCAAGTACAACCTGGAGGCACGCCTCAAGATCATGGAGGAAGCCCTGGCCCAGCGCCAGGTCGACCTGGCCACCTTCGACATGCTGCCGCGCATGGCCCTGTCTGCCGGTTACGCCGGGCGCAGCAACGTCAGCGCATCCAGCAGCCAGAGCGTACTGACCAATACCCAGTCCCTGGAGCCATCGACCTCCCAGGACCGCGACCGCGACGTGGCCGACCTGACCATGGTGTGGAACGTGCTCGACTTCGGTGTCAGCTATGTCAGCGCCAAGCAACAGGGCGATCAGCGCCTGATCGTCCAGGAACGCCGGCGCAAGGTGGTGCAGACCATCATCCAGGACGTGCGCTCGGCCTACTGGCGTGCGGTCGCCGCCGAGCGCCTGCTCAAGCAGATCGACGCGCTGATGGTGCGGGTCGAGCAGGCCCGGGACAACAGCCAGCGCATGGGTGACCAGCGCATCGGCGACCCGATCCAGGCGCTCAACTACCAGCGCTCGTTGATCGAGGCCACCCGCCAGTTGGAGGAACAGCGTCGCGCGCTGTCGCTGGCCAAGACTGAACTGGGGGCGCTGATCAACCTGCCGCCGGGTAGCGAGCTGACCCTCGCCGCCACCGATGACTACAGTGTACCGGAGCTCAAGGTAGGCCTCGAAGCGCTGGAGCAGCAGGCCCTGGCCACGCGCCCCGAATTGCGCGAGCAGGACTACCAGGCCCGCATCAGCGCCGCCGAGGTACGCAAGTCGATGCTGCGCATGCTGCCGGGGCTGGAGTTCTCGGCGGGCGGGCACTACGACAGCAACAGCTTCCTGACCAACCAGCACTGGGCCGATTATGGCGTCAAGGTCACCTGGAACCTGTTCAACGTGCTATCGGGGCCGGCGTCCATCGATGTGGCCAAGGCCGGCGAGCAGGTGGTCGAGGCGCGTCGCCAGGCGATGTCGATGGCCATCCTGGCCCAGCTCTACGTGGCCAATGCCAATTACAACGAAGCTCGCCGCCAGTTCGCCACCAGTCAGCAACTGGTCGCCCTTGACCAGCAGATCGTCGAGCAACTGCGCAATCGCCACCAGGCGCAGGGCATTGGCGAGCTGGAGCTGATCCAGGGGGAACTGAATGCGCTGCAGGCCGACCTGCGCCGCGACTTGGCCTATGCCGAACTGCGCAACAGCTATGGCCAGGTGTTCGCCAGCGCCGGGCTCGACCCGCTGCCGCAGACCCTGCCGTCCGGCGAGCTCGCCGACATTGCCCAAGCCCTGGGCAACAACGAGGCACGCTGGCAGAGTGGCGATATCGCCCCGGGCAGTTGAGCGCAACCAGCAGGCGCGGGGTCAGCCCGCGCCTACTGCGCTTGGTGCAGTACCCGCTGCTGTACGTACGCCAGCAGTTGCGCCGTGGCTATCGCCAGCGGCACTTTTGCCGTCTCCACCACCAGCTCCGGTCGCTCCGGCACTTCGTAGGGCGCATCGATCCCGGTGAAGGCCGGCAGCTCTCCCGCTCGGGCGCGGCGATACAGGCCCTTGGGGTCGCGGGCCTCGCAAGTGGCCAGATCAGCCTTGACGTGCACTTCGTGGAAGCCCGCCTTGCAGGCCTGGCGCGCGGTGGCGCGTCCGGCGCGATAGGGCGAGATCAACGCGGCAATGCAGATCAGCCCGGCATCGGCAAACAGCGCCGCCACCTCGGCTGTGCGGCGGATGTTTTCGTGGCGATCCTCGGGCGAGAAACCCAAGTCGGCATTCAGCCCTGTGCGCAGTACATCACCGTCGAGCACGTAGCAGCCATGTCCCAGCTCATGGAGCTCTCGGGCCAGGGCCTGGGCCAGTGTCGACTTTCCCGCACCTGAGAGTCCGGTAAGCCAGATGACCGCGCCAGCTCGGGCACGTGCCGGTGGATGTTCATCGCTTCCTGCGTGATGCACCTTGGACGTCTCCGAAAGGGGGAGGGCCCGAGTGTACTGCGCGGCGTGGTGGAATGTCAGTGGCCGGGGAAAAGCAGCTGGGCAACGCCTGGATCGCTCAGCAGGCGGGCGGGGTCATGGCCGACGCCCGGCAGTACGTACTGACGATGCGCGAGCGCAATCGACCAGCGCTGGGCCAGGAAAGCCTCGTAGCGCAGGTAGTTGAGTTGCCGCTCGACCCGGTCACTGCCCTGGGCCTGGGCTGCACAGCTGCGGTCCATGATCCGGCTGTGGGGGTGGCGGTCGCGCTCGCCGACCAGGTAGGTCACGTCGCGTGCGGCGTAGCGGCCCAGCACCTGGCGGGCATCGAGATGCTGCTTGACGAAGTAGTCCGGTGCGCCTGGCAGGCCATAGCGGTAACGGTCGTAGTCGGCGCACTGCGCGGCAGGTAAAGGGTCGAAGCCTTCGCCAAGGGGGCGGTTGGCATCCAGGTACAGATAGGTGGAGGGGCTGGCGACAATGTAGCGCACATGGATGCCAGGGGCTCGCAGCTCCTGGTCGCCCGTGCCGAGCAGCGTGTAGCGCTGCAACAGTTGGCCACCGGCGGAATGGCCGATCAAGGTGATGTCTTCAAGGTGTGGAAATCGATGACGATCGGCAAGGTAGGCGAGAAGGTCGTCGAGCACGGCAAATGCCGAGATGCCGGAACGTCCGGCCACGGACTCGTGGCCCTGCAACCATTGGCTTTTCACCCACAAGGGCGGAGTGGGCGTTGCCTGGGGATCGTCTTCGCTGAAGAAGCGGGGGGCCAGCAGCAGTGTGTCGTCCTGGGTGAGTCCCGCATTGCCGAGCAGGGTCAGGCCGCTGCGATAGTAGTGGTCGGCATCACGGTGCACGCCATGGAGCACGATCACTGCATGTTGGACTGGCAGGCGGGTGTCGAGCCTGGCATTGGCATAGGTGAAGAAAGGGTAGGGCACAGGCTTGCCCAGCGTCATCGTCTGCATGGTGTCGCCGGCCCACGCGGGCCAGGCCAGGCAGGCGAGCAACACCAGCAGTGCCCGATAGCCGGCACGTAGGTGATCATTCGGCACCTTGGCGCACTCCTTCTATATAGCGCAGCACCGCGGGCGACTTTTCGAAGCGGCGGTGCACCAGGCTCAGCCATGAACTTGCCTGGGCGTCGGCGATGGGCCGGTAGTTGACCTGGGGCAAACTGATGCGCTGGACCACCGACGCCGGTACCACGGCCACGCCCTGGTCCAGTGACACCAGGGTGAGCACCGCCACCAGGCTGCCCGGTTGCGGCCCCAGGCGCGGGGTGAAACTGCCCTGGCTGGCAATTGCCAGGGTGCCGGAAATCTGCTCGGGCAAGATGAAGGTTTCGTCGACCAGGCGTGAGGCCGGGATGGTCTTCAGTTCGTTGAGGCGCGAGCTGGCCGGCAGGGCCAGGACGAAACCTTCCTGATGCAGGGCGATGGCGTTCAGGGTCTGCGACAGCTCCATCGGCGAGCGCAAGTAGGCGAGGTCGAGTTGGCCCTCCTCGACAAGCGAGGGGAGCTCGAGCATGGGCACTTCGCGAATGTTCAGCTGTATGCCGGGACAGGCCTGGGCAAACCGACTGACCTGTTGCTGCAGGGTACCGGAGTAAGCCGCCGAGGCAACGTACCCGAGCTCGATCCGCCCACTGTCGCCGCGACCGGCACGCTGCGCACCCAACTGCGCGGCGTCGAACTGCTGCACCGCCTGTTCGGCCTCGGTGAGCAAGGCTTGGCCGGCGGCGGTGAGGCTTACCTCGCGCTGGCTGCGTTCGAACAGCCGCACGCCCAGCTCACGTTCCATGTCCTGGATCTGCCGGCTCAGGGTCGGCGGGGCGATGCCCAGTTGCTCGGCGGCGCGAGTGAAGTGGCCGTGGCGGGCGACGGCAAGGAAGTAGCGGAAGTGACGTATCTCCATGGGGCCTCGTTAGCCAGGCGCTAATGACGCGGGACGTGCTGGCTAACAAGCCGGGCGCCCGGCGGCGTTATGGTTGAGGCAACACTACAAGGCTGGCGTCGTGGCGGTAAAGCGGCGACGACCTGCCTGCTCTCTATAATGGAGCCTTGCCATGCCTGCAGCCGCCTCACCACGCTTCACCCTGTTCACCGCCTCGGCTGTTTGCGCCGTGATCATCCTCGACACCAACATCGTCGCGGTCAGCCTGCCCAGCATTGCCCGCGATCTGTCCGGCTCGTTCAGCGACATCGAATGGGTGGTCAGTGCGTACTTGCTGGCGTTCGCTGCCTGCCTGCTACCCGCTGGCAGCCTGGCCGACCGCTTCGGCAGGCGGAGCATGCTGCTGCTCGGCCTGGCGCTGTTCGGCGCTGCCTCGCTGGCATGCGGCGCCGCGCCGAGCCTGTTGTTCCTTGATCTGGCCCGCGCAGCCAAGGGCATCGGTGCCGCGTTGTTGCTGACTGCCGCGCTGGCCGCCATCGGCCACCGTTTCCATGCGCCGCAGGAACGCATGCGGGCCTGGGCCTTCTGGGGCGCCTGCATGGGCGCGACCATCACCTTCGCGCCGCTGCTCGGTGGGCTGATCGCCAGTACCTTGGGCTGGCGCTGGATCTTCTATATCAACCTGCCGCTGGTGATCGTGCTGGCGTTCATGGTCGTACGCAGTATCGAGGAGTCCCGCGACGGTTCGGCGGCGCGGTTCGATCCACTGGGCAGCCTGACTTTCGCCGGTGGCCTGGGCTACCTGATCTGGGCCTTGATCGACGCCAATCGGGTCGGTTGGGACAGCGCCCCCACGTTGGGGCGTCTGCTGATCGCCGCGTTCCTGCTTGGCCTGTTCGTGATGGTCGAGCGCAGCCAGGCGCGGCCGATGGTCGACCTCGGCCTGATGCGCAGCGGGCGCTTCATCGGTGCCTTGCTGGGGATGTTCGCCTATGCCGCCTGTGCGCAGGTGATGATGACTTTGCTGCCGTTGTACCTGCAGGGCGGTTTGCAGCTCTCGGCCTTGGCCGCGGGCGCGGGCATGCTGCCGTTCGCCGTGGCCATGCTGCTCACGCCTCGGCTGGGCATGCGCATGGCTGCGCACCTGTCGCCGGCCCAGGTATTCGCATTGGGGTTGGTCCTGGTCGGGGTGGGCAACCTGGCCTGCGCCTGGGCCACCGGCCAGGGTAGCTATGCCGCGTTCGCCCTGGCCAGTGTCGTGCTGGGTGCCGGAGCCGGGCTGCTCAATGGCGATACGCAGAAGAACATCATGGCCTGCGTACCGCGTGAGCGCACCGGTATGGCTTCGGGGCTGAGCACCACCACGCGCTTTGGGGCCATCGTCCTTGGCATAGGCATTCTCGGCGGCATCCTTGCGGCGCGCAGTGGGCAACTGCTGCGCGATGCCCTGGCGATCCAGGCACCCGAGGCGCTGGGTGTGGCGGGGGAGATGGCCACGCGGGTGGCGGCGGGCGATCTGCAGGCTGCGTTGGCGTTGCTTGACCCAAGGCTGAGAGAGGTGGCGGCACCACTGGCGCGCCAGGCGCTCATCGGCAGCTTCGAGGCGGTGCTGTGCAGTGCCGGTGTCGCGGCGCTGATCTTTGCGCTGCTGGTGGGGGTACTGCTGAACAAGCCCTTGCCGATCGGGCAGGCTCTTCATCAGCCTGAACCGGACATTGCAAATATATGAAATTAACGGTTGACGGGCTTTCAGATCCCCTTATAATGCGCCCCACTTCCAGCGACATCGGAACGAAAAACT
>NZ_JAOXMC010000220.1:0-269 GCF_026343815.1 Pseudomonas sp. BJa3
AGGGCCTGCACCAGGGTCGGCAGCATCTTGCTGATCATCTCGCCGATCTTCGCCGCGACCTTGGAGATGACCGGCCCCAGCACCGCGCCAGCGCCCATCGCCGCCAGGGCCACGGCACCGATGGTGGCGACGATGCCGGCAATCATCCCGCCGATCTCGGCAATGCGCTGCGCCGTCTTTTCGCTGAACACCCCCAAGCCTTTGAGCGCTTCGGCGTAGAGGTGGGTAAACAGCTTGATCGCCTATTGCACGACCTTCATCAGCGGTTT
>NZ_JAOXMC010000221.1:0-269 GCF_026343815.1 Pseudomonas sp. BJa3
CTTGCACTGGATCGCGGGCGCGCCAGCCCTGCCCGCCAGCACCGAACCGGTGCCCTTGGTGGCCTTTCCGCAGGGCTGCATCTACCGCAACCGCGCGATTCACGCGCTCGAACGCGCTGCACGCCGCTGGCGCATCGCTTACGAAAGCCCCAATCTGATGGGAATACAGGCCGCGCTAGCGGGAGGACTGGGGGTGGCATTGCTGGAGCGCCGCTGCATCGCCGCGGGGCATCGGCTGGTCGACGACGCGCTGCCCGCGGTGCCGCCGT
>NZ_JAOXMC010000222.1:0-268 GCF_026343815.1 Pseudomonas sp. BJa3
AGGCTTCCTGCCATCCCGTTCTACATAGTCGAGCGCACGCGGCGTTAGCGCGATGACATCCTCTGCCTGCGGATTCAGGCGCAACGCCACCATGATGCCATCGCTCAACAGTTCCCCAAGTCTCTCCGCCTTCTCTGTACCGCGTTGGGCGAGAATGAGCTCACTGGCATCCACTCGCTGGTAGACCGCGACTTGATATCCCGTGTGTGGGTCTCTGTAGTTTTCAAGAGCCTTGTACTCGACGCCTCCGATTGCGTAAGGATTCTTC
>NZ_JAOXMC010000223.1:0-268 GCF_026343815.1 Pseudomonas sp. BJa3
CTTTGATTGTACCTAACGGTTTGCTTTCTTTGTTTGTCTGATATACTAACAGTCATTTGTGGTAATACAATTGTCATATTATAAAATTAAGAAATTTAGATTTGAAATGATTCTTCAGTAATTGTCAAATTTATTTTTAATTTTTCTGAAAAAAAGATTCAGTTCTTATGCGGATATTCAAATGAAAGAAAGTAAGTTACAACAAGATCGATATTCTCCATATGAAAATCCTTTTCTTAATAAACATGAAATTTTTAGTGATAATCAG
>NZ_JAOXMC010000224.1:0-268 GCF_026343815.1 Pseudomonas sp. BJa3
TGCTGCAGTTCGACGGTGACCTTCGTGCTCAAGATGCCGGCTCCAAGGATTAGGCGACGGGTTTGTCGACGGATTTGTCGGTCACGCGCTTCACGATATGCGCGACCAGTTCGATGGCGACCTTTTCCTTGGTCATGACAGGCCAGGAATCAACTGTGATCTCGCCGTTGTTCTCAGCATTCTTGCTGATCAGGTGTACGGTGTTGCGGTCGCCGCCCATCACGCCCGTCGCGGGCGAGACGTCATTGGCGACGATCCAGTCGCAGCC
>NZ_JAOXMC010000225.1:0-268 GCF_026343815.1 Pseudomonas sp. BJa3
GATGGTGTCGCTGCGTACCTTGCGGGCAGTGGCGGAGCGGCAAGGGGTGCGTTCGGACGATGAAACGCAGGAACCTTGAATCGACAATCCGGTGCTAGCGTTTTTGCGCGGACTGGTAGACACCCCCACGTTCGCGCTTGCCCACTGCAACCACAACGATCACCACCCGATCATCCTCGACACGATAAACCAATCGATAGCCGGAAGCTTTCAGCTTGATCTTGTAGTGGCTGGGCAGTTCTCGCAGCGCGTCGGCTTTTACATGAGG
>NZ_JAOXMC010000226.1:0-268 GCF_026343815.1 Pseudomonas sp. BJa3
TAAGCAACCAAGTGTGTGCTTGTTCAAATTCTTTATCGAGAGCAAGATTAACAAGATCACCAGAAATGACAAGATGGTCTGGATTTGTTTTTTTAAAGGCTTCCATTAAAGTTTCTAAAACATTGGTTTCCATTTTGTGTTTGCGTTTTTTTTGCCAATTAAGATAGCCAGTAAGACGCTTTCCACACAGTTCAAATAAAGAAGGTTGTGGTAGGGGGGAAAGATGCACATCCGATATATGAGCGAGATAAAACATAGGCGTTAGCAT
>NZ_JAOXMC010000227.1:0-268 GCF_026343815.1 Pseudomonas sp. BJa3
GTTGAAGATCGGGCCGGGCAGCCGCTGGCGCGCCATGCGGCGAAAGTCGTGGAAATTCTGGCACTGGTTCAGGCGCATCGGGGGACCTTTGTATACGCTGCACGGACTACCGGAATGCCCCTTGCGACCCGGGCATGATGGGCCGAATTGTACCGGGGACGGCGTCCCATCACGCATAACAGCTTTGCCATCCGGGTGGAGCCTGCCGCGGCGCGGAAATCCTAGACTGGCCGCACTTCACAGCAGTCAAGGAGAAGGCGTTGCAGCC
>NZ_JAOXMC010000228.1:0-268 GCF_026343815.1 Pseudomonas sp. BJa3
GACGTTGTTTCGTCGCCAAAGTATGTAGAAAATGCATAGCGCCAGTTCCAAGCCTCGACATTCATATCGAACGGAATAAGAAGGTGCTTGAATGAAGGCGTATTTCCTTCGTTTTCCGTTCGCCGGATGAACCGGTCTGCCACTTTGGTGACCTCGAATTGCGTGGGCGTTGCGAGCAATTCGGATCCGAGCGGAAAGTCTAGAGCTTGCACAGAGACGGGGGCGGTGAGCACGCGCCGAAGCGCGCAAACCAACGGTCGAACGAAGT
>NZ_JAOXMC010000229.1:0-268 GCF_026343815.1 Pseudomonas sp. BJa3
GCGGATGTCGGCCACGGTCTCCGGCTCGGCCAGGTCGCGGCCCCAGTTGACGCCGGTGAGGTGGAAGCCGGCCTCGTTGGCGCCGACGACGAAGTCCGCCATCGCCGCGACATCCCGGTCGGCCACCACGCGGATCGCCTGGCGCGGGTTCACCGGGCCGAGGAAACCGGGTTCGCTGCCCAGGTGGGCGAGGATCTCCGCTTCGCTGGCCATGCGGTAGTCGGCCAGGCCAGCCACCTTGCCCAGCTTGATCTCGTTGACGGCGTGG